>JANMFO010000154.1:0-9084 GCA_031374245.1 Chitinophagaceae bacterium
GCTTTTTTTGCCAATTCGGCTGCTTGTTTGGTGGTGGAATGAAACCGGGCTTCTGCTCTTTCTCTCAGGTTGTCGAGATAAGTAGTTTCATGATAAATCATATCAGCACCTTCTATATGCGGAATGAGTGACTCATCATATTTGGTATCTGCACAAAAAGCATATTTCTTTCCCGGCGCAGCTAAATCTGTTACCAATTCGTTTTTAATTACCGTTCCGTCTTTGCGGGTATAGTCTTCTCCATCTTTTAATCTTTCATAAAAAGAAGTTGGTATTTCATGCTCCCGGGTTTTATCCGTATTTAATTTTCGGGGTTGCTTCTTTTCTGCAAAAGAAAAACCATAACACTCTACCCGATGATTGGTGCGGAAACATTTTACGGTCATCTTTTCTGTTTCCAAAAGAGTGGCGGGCCCCGTTATAGCATGAATGTGCAGGTCGTATGTCAATCTTGTATCAGCTACTTTCAATTGCAATTCTATAATTTCTTTTAATGGGGATGGGCCGAATACATGTAGTTCTTGCAACCGGCTCAGTAAACCAAAACTGTTGATCAGCCCAATCAATCCAAAATAATGATCACCATGCAGGTGAGATATGAAAATGTGAGAGATTTTACTCCGCCTGATCTTATAATTGATTAATTGTATTTGTGTACCCTCTCCGCAATCTACCAGATAATTGTTGCCATCCAGTGTTACCACCTGACTGGTGGGGTGGCGGTCAAATGCGGGTACAGCAGAGTTATTGCCAAGAATAGTAACTGCAAACATGAATCAATCTACGATTTTGGTGTGTTAGTGATATGCTTTAGACTAAAAATAAGGTCATTTAGCTGCAAGTGCAATAGTAATTAAGAATTAAAAGTTAATAATTAAGAATAGCTGTAAGTACATTGAGCCTGTATTTGATAATCAATGAACCGAACGATGAAAAGTGTCCTTCGATACCTCAGGATAAACTTGCAAGGAACGATGCCATGAATTCTTCGGCTTGGCTCAGAACTAAAGCTTGGAACATACTTTTCTTTCTCCTGACTCACTCTATTCTTCTTCACCAAACATTTCCCTTTCAATTTCTTCCATCTGTACAATATCCCAGGCTTCGCTTTGAGTGGGAGTTACGTTCATCATTTCCAGCAATTCATTTTGGTCAAGAAATTCTTCCACCGGTTTTTGCATTTCACAGATAACAAAAGAGGCACTTTTTTCGTAAAAATTTTGCTGTATATAAACCAGTTTTTCGGCTGCGGTAACGTCTATAGATTGTACATCTTTTAATATCAGTATCAGGTTTTTAACGTCATTTTGCAGGTAGGGCAACAAACATTCTTCCAGCTCGCCTGTCATAGTAGCAGAAAGAGTTGGTTCGGCAACCGTGATGGCATGAAATTTCTCTTTGGTATCGGTTTTGACATTCATAGTTCCTGGTTTTAACTTGTTTACTGCCCGGGCTGGCCGGAAAACTGATAAAATAGATAGATCTGAACAACTTAAATTATCAACATTCCGTTTATAAGTACGGCAGAACTGGAACCAAATTTATTCGTTAATATTGTATAACAACCAATTATCTTAAATGGACAACAACTTTTCAACTCAGGTTAAAGAGATAATTTCATTCAGCAGGGAAGAGGCACTAAGGCTCGGAAATGATTTTATCGGCACCGAACATCTTCTGCTCGGCCTCATCCGGGAAGGTGATAATACAGCAGTCCGCATCCTCAAAAGTTTTAATGTTGACCTCTACGAACTCCGAAAGGAAATAGAACTGGCAGTAAAGGACAAGACCGGGAAAAATATAGCTAATATCAACAGTCTTCCGCTAACCAAGCAGGCTGAAAAGGTAATCCGTGTTACCGTACTGGAAGCAAAGGCCTTGAAGAGTGCTACGGTGGAAACGGAACACCTGATGCTTTCTATTCTCAAGAATAAAGAAAATATTGCAACTCAAATCTTAAATCAATTCGACGTGGACTACGATTTATTCAGACAAGAATTGGGTATCGTAAAATCAAACGATCCCCGTGCAGAGTTTACTGATGAGAATGATGATGATTTTGATGAAGAGAAAAAGTATTCTCAGCAAAAAGGCAGTGCAAAACAAGGCACAGCAAAAAGTAAAACACCAGTGCTCGATAATTTTGGCCGTGACATTACCAAGATGGCTGAAATGGGGGCATTAGATCCTATTGTTGGCCGTGAGTCAGAAATAGAAAGGGTATCGCAAATCCTTTCCCGTAGAAAAAAGAACAACCCGATTTTAATTGGTGAACCGGGTGTGGGTAAAACAGCTATCGTTGAAGGATTGGCGTTAAGAATTGTTCAACGCAAAGTATCAAGGGTATTGTTTGATAAAAGAGTTATTTCTCTTGACCTGGCTGCATTGGTAGCCGGTACAAAATACCGTGGCCAGTTCGAAGAACGAATGAAAGCCATCATGAATGAACTGGAGAAGAACCGTGATGTGATTTTATTCATTGATGAGCTGCACACTATAGTTGGTGCAGGCGGTGCCAGTGGTTCACTGGATGCCAGCAATATTTTTAAACCAGCTTTGGCAAGAGGAGAACTCCAATGCATTGGTGCTTCTACTCTGGATGAATACAGAATGTATATTGAAAAAGATGGTGCATTGGATCGCCGTTTTCAAAAGGTAATGGTAGAGCCGCCAAGTGTGGATGATACTATTCTGATACTGAATAACATCAAATCGAAATATGAGGACTATCATAATGTAAATTATGACCAGGAAGCTATTGATGCCTGTGTAAAGCTTAGCGACCGTTATGTTACTGACCGTCTTCTTCCGGATAAAGCTATTGATGTAATGGATGAGGTTGGGGCAAGAGTGCATTTGAAAAATATCAACGTTCCGCAAAACATAGTAGACCTGGAAGGAAAGATTGAAGATGTGAAGAATGAAAAAAACAAAGTGGTGAAGAGCCAGAAATTTGAAGAGGCTGCTTCATTGAGAGATACAGAAAAACGTTTGCAGGAAGATTTAGAGAAAGCAAAAAATGAGTGGGAAGAAGAAAGCAAGCATAAACGTTTCCCGATCGGCGAAGAAGATATAGCCGAAGTGGTGAGTATGATGACAGGGATACCTGTAAAAAGAATGGTGCAGGCTGAAACGGAGAAGCTGAGAAAAATGTCTCTGGATATGGCGGATATGGTAGTAGGGCAGACAGAAGCAATTCAAAAAGTAGTAAAGGCTATCCAAAGGAACCGTGTTGGTTTAAAAGATCCCAAGAAGCCGATTGGGTCATTTATTTTTCTTGGACCTACTGGTGTAGGTAAAACAGAGTTAGCAAGATCATTGGCGAGATATATGTTCGACTCAGAAGATGCACTAATTCGCATCGATATGAGTGAATACATGGAGAAATTTACGGTAAGCAGATTGGTTGGTGCTCCTCCCGGCTATGTGGGTTATGAAGAAGGTGGACAATTGACAGAGAAAGTTCGTCGCAAACCATACAGTGTTATTTTGCTGGATGAAATAGAAAAAGCTCATCCGGACATCTATAATATCCTATTGCAGGTATTGGATGATGGACAATTGACAGATGGATTGGGCCGTAAAGTTGATTTTAAGAACAGTTTGATAATAATGACTTCTAATATCGGTGCAAGGCAGTTGAAAGACTTTGGTGATGGTGTTGGATTTGCCACCCAGTCACGAACTGATAACCAGGAAGAAAACAACAAACTGGTTATTGAGAAAGCATTGAAACGTACATTCTCTCCGGAATTTTTGAACCGTATTGATGATGTAATTATATTCAACAGCCTTACTAAAGATAATATTTTCAACATCATTGACATTTTGATGAAGGGTGTGATGAAACGTTTAACAACGCTTGGGTTTAGTCTCGAACTGACTGCCGCCGCTAAAGATTTTCTGGCCGACAAAGGATACGATGCACAATTTGGTGCCAGGCCGCTGCACAGGGCTATTCAGAAATACCTGGAAGATCCGTTAGCGGAAGAAATACTGAACCTGAATGTGAAGAATGGGGATGTATTGATTGCAGATGCTGATATAGAGAACAGTAAGCTTTCCTTTACTTTCAAGCCAAGGGCTGAGGAAAAATCCAAAGCATAATTTATTTTGAATAAAGTTATTAAGGAGTACCATTCTACGGTACTCCTTTTTTATTTTTGCTAAGCATGGCAAAGAAGATAATTATAACAATTGATGGCTGGTCGAGTTGCGGGAAAAGTACATTGGCTAAACAATTAGCCAAAGAGTTAGGCTATGTGTATGTTGATAGTGGCGCCATGTACAGGGCTATCACCTTATATTTTTTGCGAAATAATATAGATCTGGCGGAAAAGAAAGAAGTGAAAGAGGCGTTGAAGAGTATCAACTTGGAATTTATTTTCAATCCTAAAAGTAATAGCAGTGAAATGTACCTCAATGAAGAAAATGTAGAATATGTAATCCGGGATTTGGTAATAGCAGAAAAGGTAAGTGATGTGGCAGCTATAAAAGAGGTTAGGGAATTTGCCGTTGCACAGCAACAGTTTATGGGTAAGAAAAAAGGAATAGTGATGGATGGAAGAGATATCGGAACAGTCGTATTTCCAAAAGCCGAACTAAAAATATTTATGACGGCAGATAATGCAGTAAGGGTGCAGCGTCGCTTCAAAGAGTTATATGAGAAGAACCCGAATATAACTATTGAAGAAGTAAAAAATAATCTTGAAATGCGGGATTACATTGACAGTCACCGGGATGTAAGCCCACTGCGTAAAGCAAAAGATGCAATAGAGTTAGACAATACTAATCTTACAGAGAAAGAGCAATTCAACAAAGCATTGGCATTAATAAAAGAAAAAATTGCTATCTGAATAATACCAGGCAGCCATTTTTTCTTTTATAGAATAGTTAAAAACTATTGCTTCTTTTTTACATCAAGCAACTCTAAATCAAAAATCAGCATTGAGCCACCGGGGATCCCGTTATAATCAAAAGCCCCGTAAGCAATATTGTAAGGTATGTAAAATTTATATTTTGAACCTACAGACATCAACTGCAAACCTTCTGTCCATCCCGGAATTACCTGGCTCATGGGATACGTTAATGGTTCACCCCTGTTAAAAGAAGCGTCGAACTCTTTACCATCAATATAAGTGCCTCTGTAATGAACAACAAAAGTATCTACAGCAGTGGGTTTTATACCAGTACCTTCTGTAATTACTTCGTATTGTAAACCACTGGCAGTTGTTTTCACTCCGGGCTTTAATTTGTTCTGTGCTAAAAATTTCTGACCAACTTCAATAGTGGGTTTTGATTTTTCTGCTTGTAAGCGACTCATGTAGCTATTCATTACATTATTGGCAGTTGCATCATCGAGCAAAGGTTTTTTACCAGCCATTATATCATTAATAGCTTTTGAAACCAATGCAGTATTCAGCTTAGCGACGCCCTGTTGTTTGTAAAAATTTGCTACACTTACTCCAACTGCATAACTGGCAGAGTCGTTAATATTTTTTAATAGTGGAGCAACAGGTTTAGCTGCAATCAGCTTAACAGGTGTTTTAGTCGTTTGTGCATTCAGTGCATTGGTCGCAGCAAGAAGTATAATAATCGGTGCAATTTTTTTCATGAGTTTTATTTGATTAAGCTTCAAAAATACAGGATGAAACGGGATTTCTGCTACCTTCAATCATAAAATTTTATCTTAAAAATTAACTCTAAATGGAAAACTTCGCAATGCCGGTGCAGGTTCGTTGGTCTGACCTGGATCCTAATTTTCACTTAAGACATTCTATTTATTATGACTGGGGAGCTATGTGCAGGGTGGAGTTTTTAAACAAAATGGGTCTTACCTGGAAGAAGATGATGCAACTACAAATTGGCCCAATCATTTTCAGGGAAGAATGTATTTTCAGAAAAGAGATAAGGCCGAATGATATTGTAACAATTGATTTGAAATTACTAAAAGCAAAAAAAGATTTCTCCCGGTTTACGATACAACATGAAATAAAAAAAGAACCGGGAATAACTTCAGCAATTCTAACCGTGGATATTGCATGGTTAAATGGAGCTACCCGTAAGTTAGCGGTGCTTCCTGATGAAGAAATAAAAATACTGACTGCAAGTCCGGTAGTAGAAAATTTTCAATGGGAAGATTAAGCCAATGTAGTTTCAAAGTATATCACTTTGGAAGGAAACCTTGCAGCATAACCATTAACAAGATTGCGGATATAGCTGTTCTCTTTGTAAGTGGTTAAGTAATCTTTTATCATATCCGGATTTGTTATTTGTGCATCAGCAGGAATATACCCCATGCCGTAAAAAGTTCCCTCTAATACTAAAATACAGGATTGGTCTTCGCCGTTTATGCCTTTGTCAATTATTGCGAAGGAAGGTTGTGAACGAAGTGATGAAGTAGCAATTTTCACTCGTTGATTATACACTTCAGCTGGTTCAGTTTGTTCGCAGGCTCCACTACAGTACTCCTCTTTCATGCCTTCGCATGGCCCGTTATCTTTTTGTATAAAACAAAGTTTTGGGCAAAGATTGTATTCACGGATAAGTTTACGAATAATGGAATGTCCATCTACCAGGTAATGAAACGTATGAACAGGGTTTAATCTTTTCCTGTTTTTATCAATCGCCAGTCGATGATAACCATTTTGGTCTTCGTATAAAAAAATGCCATAAGTGTCTTCCCATCTTTTTTGCGATGAGTTAAAAATGGGCCATCTCTTTTTTATTTCTGTTGATTCAAGAATACAGGCCATTAGCTCTGTAGCACAATCCTGGAAACTGATAGCATGAGTATGTTGCAGGAAATTTTGTTTCTGCCGGCTATCTGAGTTATTGCTGAAATGGCTGTTTATCCGGTAACGGATATTGTTTGCCTTGCCTACATAAATAATCTTTCCTTTCTCATTATGAAAGTAATAAACGCCGGGTGTGTAAGGCAATTGGTCAAAATGTTGTTTAGGAACATTTGGCGGTAAGGTTGATTCTTTTGAATTACGTTGCAGGCTTTTTTGTATATGCTGCTCTTTATCTTTTTGCAACAGTAGCTGAAATAGCATTACGGTTGCAGCGGTATCACCACTTGCACGGTGCCGGTCATAAATGGGTATGCCTAACGACTGACAAAGTTTACCTAAACTATAGGAAGGAAAGCCAGGAAAAATCTTACGGCTTAATCGTACCGTACAAAGCTTTTTACTGTTGAGATCAAATCCCGATTGCCTCAGATGAGCATTTATAAAAGAATAATCAAAATTTACATTGTGGGCTACAAATATTTTGTTAGATAAAACAGTATGAATTTTTTCTGCCACTTCTTCAAATCGGGGTGCATTAGCTACCATTTTATCTGTAATACCAGTCATGGTTTGAATAAAATAAGGAATAGGCTGACCTGGGTTGATAAGTGTTTCAAATTTATCAATCACTTTTTCGCCATCAAACACATGAATGGAAATTTCAGTAATGCCATTTGCGGCAGCATAGCTGCCCGTAGTTTCAATATCAACAATAGCATACATAAAATAAATACAGCTGTTAAAGTGTGAAATACGAATTTCGTAAAAGTTTTTGATGAACTATGGGTGAGGATAAATTATTAATGTTTAAAAACAGGCTGACGAAAGTTTTTCGCCATGTATCCAAACAGGCGAAAAGGCTGGGTGTAAGCTGTTACAGGGTTTATGACCATGATTTGCCGGAATTTCCTTTCTGCATTGAATTTTATGGTGAAAAGTTGTACGTGGCTGAATATAAGCGACGGCATAATATGGCAGAGGATGAGCATGATATGTGGATGGAAGAAAGCCTTGGGGTAATCATGGAAGTTCTAAATGTGGGAAAAGAAAATATTTTTCTCAAACTTCGGCAACGAAAACCCGGCAGGCTGGGGCAGTACCAGAAATACGATGAAGTGCAGCATGAATTTGTGGTGGAAGAAAATGGTCTGCAGTTTATTGTAAATATGAGTGATTATTTAGACACGGGTCTTTTTCTCGACCATCGGGTAACACGACAAATGGTAAAGGAACAAAGCAAGGGTAAAAAGGTGCTGAACCTGTTTGCTTATACAGGTTCTTTCTCTGTGTATACCGCGGCTGGTGGTGCTGATGAAGTGGTGACTGCGGATCTTTCCAAAACTTATTTAAACTGGGCAGAACGAAACCTTCAGCAGAATGGATTTATTGATAAGAATAAATATCAATTCATTCATGCAGATGTAGTGCGGTATTTAAAAACAATTCCTGCGGGCTATTTTGATTTAATAATAATGGATCCGCCAACGTTCAGCAACAGCAAAAGAATGGATGATTTTTTGGATATTCAACGGGATCATGTGAATTTGATTAATGATTGCCTGGCAGCACTTAAACCGGATGGAATATTGTATTTCAGTACCAACTTTAGAAAATTCATTTTAGACGAAGAGGGAATAAATGCAACAACTATAAAAGATATTACAAAAGTAACTACACCTTTTGATTTTGAAGGGAAACTGTTTCGTTGGTGTTTTAGTATTATAAAATAAAAAAGCCTTTCCGTTAAAGAAAGGCTTTTTTCCTAAAGTATATCTTCTTATAAAGTCTTCAATACATCATTCATATTTCTCACTGCATCAGCACTTTTATTAAATGCTGCTTGTTCTGCATCATTTAATTTAAAGTCAAGAATTTTTTCCCAACCATTTTTGCCGATTGTAACCGGCACGCCAAGGCAAATATCTTTCTGGCCATATTCGCCGTCAAGAGCTACACAGCAGGTAAATAATTTCTTTTCATCTCTTACTATTGCTTCTACCAATGCTGCACCGGCAGCTCCGGGTGCATACCAGGCGGAAGTGCCTAATAAAGCAGTCAATGTAGCACCTCCAACCATTGTATCTTTTATAATTTTTTCTTGTTGCTCAGCACTCAGAAAGCTGGTTACCGGCACACTGTTCCAGGTAGCTAACCGAATCAAAGGAATCATCGTAGTGTCCCCATGTCCGCCAACAACAACTGCATTTAAATCAGATGGGCTGCAACCCAAATGCTGGCTTAGTTGGTATTTAAAACGGCTGCTATCCAATGTGCCGCCCATTCCAAT
>JANMFO010000184.1:0-15146 GCA_031374245.1 Chitinophagaceae bacterium
TCTCTGGCAGGGTTAATAGCATAACCAGTAGGACCACCTAATCCCATTCCTATACCCAATACCAATAAGCCGACAGGCAAAGCATCTAATGTTCCTAATGTAGAAGCAGGTTTTGACATAGCCAATGCACCAAACATTAAAATAAAAGTGCCGATTGCTTCGGTGATAAGATTATAGCCAACATTACGGATAGCCGGGGCGGTAGAAAAAACGGCCAGTTTTAAATCTTTATCAGCGGTTGCATCAAAATGTTGTTTGTAGGCAAGCCATGCAATGACGGCGCCAACTATGGCTCCACTCAGCTGTGCAAGAATATAAGTTAGCAATAAAGAGGAATCAAAATCGCCAAATACTGCAAGAGCGATAGTGACAGCCGGGTTTAAATGTCCGCTGCCTCCCAGTTTGGTAGAAGTATACACACCGATAAATACGGCCATCGCCCAAGCTAAAGTGATAACTATCAAGCCACTGTTTTGGCCTTTTGTATTTGTCAAAAGAACATTCGCTACCACACCACTACCTATAGTAATTAGTATAGCAGTACCGGCAAATTCACCTAAGAAAGGACTCATAAGTTTTTAGTTTATAGATTGTGGTTTGTAGTTGTTTGCAATATCATTAAAGTTATCGATTTGTTCATTTATCCAGTTCTCATCTTTCCCCATTTCTTCTGCCATCAACTTAGCTATATGCAGAGCAGCATCAATGGCAGCGTTAGCATCCAATAATAATTGTCTGGTTCTTCTGGATAAAAAATCTTCTACCGTCATACACATTTCTTCTGTTATGGATTTTTTAATCAGAGCTTTTAATTCTTCATTATTTAATGTAATTATTTCTATAGGTGCAGCAGGTTTATCATGCCCGTAGAGCTTAAGTTCTTCTGTAATACAAAGCGTTTCTGGTAAATTATTTTTCTCAATCGCTATGTTCACAACATCTTCTGCCATCTTTCTGTAGGTGGTCCACTTTCCGCCTGTAATGGTTATTAACCCGGAATCGCCGATTGTAATTAAATGGTCTCTTGCTAAAGCAGCGGTCTTTTTACTTTTACCTTTTACCAATGGCCGCAGCCCGGCAAACATACTTTTTACATCACTTAGTTGCGGGTCTTTGCTAAGGTAACGGCCAATATGTTTTAAAATAAATTCTATTTCTTCTTGTAGCGGAATTGGTTCGGCTGATATATCCTTAACAGGGGTATCTGTAGTACCCAACACAATTTTATTATGCCAGGGTACAGCAAACAACACTCTTCCATCATCTGTCCGTGGGATCATAATGGCTGTATCTCCGGGTAAGAACTCCTTGTCAACTACTAAATGTATTCCCTGGCTGGGACTGATAATTCTTTCATGTTTTGCATCATCCATTTTCATAATGGCATCTGTAAAAACACCGGTGGCATTAATAACGACTTTACTTTTTACTTCGTACTCTTTTCCAGTCAGTGAATCTTTTACCCATACACCACAAACCTTATTGTTTATTTTTAATAAACCGGATACGGGAAAATAATTCAGTATTGCTGCTCCCTGTTGCGCTGCTGTTTGTGCAATACTTATAGCTAATCTTGCATCATCAAATTGTCCATCATGATAAATAACTCCGCCTTTTAAATCTTCCGGGTCTAATGTTGGGAGATAGCGCAGCGTTTCTTCTTTTGATAAAAGCTCCGATGCGCCTAACCCTAATTTGCCCGCCATCTTATCATAAATCTTTAAACCGATGCCATAGAATGGTTTTTCCCACCATTTGTAATTAGGGACAATAAATTTTTGATTGTGTACTAAGTGTGGTGCATTCTTCAGCAACAAGCCTCGTTCTTTCAAAGCTTCCATTACTAATTTAATATTGCCTTGTTGTAAGTATCGAACACCGCCATGCACCAGCTTTGTACTTCTTGATGAAGTGCCTTTGGCAAAATCATGTTGTTCAAACAGAATTGTTTTTAACCCTCGTGAAGCTGCATCTAATGCTGTACCTAAACCGGTGGCACCACCGCCAATGATACAAACGTCCCATTCGGGTTGGGACACTAATTGTTGTATCATTTTGCTACGGTTCAAATAATTTTTTTTAGAAAAATGTTCGATGCTCAACTATCAATATACAATGTTCAATTTTGAAACTCTCAGTTGAAAATTGAACATTGAGCATTGGGTATTGAAAATTTATTTAGCATCTGCCCAAGCAATAGAAGCCTTCACCGCCCTTTGCCACCCATTCACCAACTCATTTCTTTTCCCTTCATGCATCATTGGTGAAAATTGTTTATCCACCTGCCATTGTTCCTGTATATCATCTACATTTTTCCAATAACCAACCGCTAACCCGGCTAGGTAAGCAGCACCCAACGCTGTTGTTTCCGTAATTTTTGGTCGTACTACTTTTGTATTTAAAATATCACTTTGAAATTGCATCAACTGGTTATTCACGGTAGCACCACCATCCACTCTTAATTCTGCAATGCTGATTCCAGAATCTGCTTCCATTGCTTTTAATACATCATAAGTTTGATAAGCAATACTGTCTAATGCAGCTCTTGCAATATGAGCATTGCTGCTGCCTCTTGTTAATCCAAAAATAGTTCCTCTTGCATATTGGTTCCAGTGCGGTGCACCCAAACCGGCAAAGGCGGGAACGAGGTACACACCATCGGTATCCTGTACCTGTCCTGCTAATTTTTCTACTTCGCCAGATGTACGGATAATTTTTAATTCATCTCTTAACCATTGCACTACAGCACCGGCAATAAACACACTTCCTTCCAGCGCATATTCTGTTTTACCATCAATCTGCCAGGCAATAGTAGTGAGCAAATTATTTTTTGAAGTAATAGCTTTCTCGCCGGTATTCATCAGCATAAAACAACCGGTGCCGTAGGTGTTTTTTACCATACCCGGTTGTGTACATAATTGCCCGAACAAGGCTGCTTGCTGGTCACCAGCAATACCTGCAATAGGAATACGGGAATCAGGAATAATATTTCCTGTAACGCCATATATTTTACTGCTCGGTTTTACTTCAGGTAAAATAGCTACGGGAATATTAAACAACTTCAGCAATTCCTCATCCCATTGCAGCGAATGAATATTAAATAACATCGTTCTGGATGCATTGGATACATCCGTTACATGCACTTCACCATTAGTTAGTTTCCAGGTGAGCCAGCTATCAATGGTGCCAAACGCCAGTTCACCATTTTCGGCTTTGGCTCTGGCACCTTCCACATTATCTAATATCCATTTCAATTTAGTAGCAGAGAAATAGGCATCAATTATCAATCCTGTTTTTTGTTGTATGGTACCGGCATGATTGGCGGCTTTCAATTCATCACAATAGGTCGCAGTTCTTCTGTCCTGCCAAACAATGGCATTATAAATCGGCTGACTGGTTTTTCTATCCCATACCACTGTTGTTTCCCGTTGATTGGTGATGCCGATACCCGCCACCTGTTTCATATTGATATGGGCTTTGGCTACTGCTTCTGCCATCGTACCAAACTGGGTACTCCAGATTTCATTGGCATCATGCTCCACCCAGCCGGGCTGCGGAAAAATCTGTTTGAATTCTTTTTGTGCTACACTGATGATATTGCCTTGTTTATCAAACAGCATACTGCGGCTGCTGGTAGTGCCCTGGTCCAGGGCCAACATATAATGTGATGACATGCAATTGTATTTAAGAAAAGAAAGTTAGTGAAAAAGGTTGAGCCGCTTGCACTGAGCTTGTCGAAGTGAAGAATTTTATGAACCGGGCTGAATTGCTAGTGGCATCGTCTGTTGCGTCGCACTCTTGTACTATAGTAACACGGATGGGCAATTGCAAAATTTCACGTTGTAATCCAAAGAAGTATAATTCAAATAATTGATAAGACCTAATCAATAACGGTTCATATATACTTTTTCATTTTTTTCTGCAATAAAGTAAAGCTTCTTTCTTTTTACAATTAGTGTTTTAGGTCTGTGAATTGATGCTCGATTTGCAGCAAGCTGTAATTCTATATTCTGGGAGATATCAGAAGTTGATAAATAATCATAGTCATTGAAAGTATATTTCAAAAATATTGTATCTCCACTCAAAACAAAAATACCTGCTGCTGTATCAGAAGTGATATGCCCCCAATATTTATAGCTAAAGGTCTTGTTCGAATTTATTATTAGGCTGCTCCCAGCATAATAACCGGATGTTTTATATCTGCCTTCAATGTTTTTTTGTGCATAAATATTTTCGTAAAAAAAGAACCCAAATATTACTAGAAGTAGTATGATTTTAAAATATTTCATTCTTTTCAAATTTAATAACGATAGTAAATATGAATTCGATAGAGTTTTCGCTAATAATCTTCTTAAAACGCCACTCTAAAACTTCCAAAAATGCCAAATGTTTTATCTCCCACTTTAGGAAGGGTAGAAGGTAATACCCGCCAGATAAAATCGATACGGAATACCCGGAAGATATTGTCAATACCAGTGCCGAGTTCGAGGTAGGTATTTCCATTCAACGATTGAAAATTATGACCTTGTTTAAAATTGAGTGCTTTGTTGGCATCGGATAAACTTCCCCATAATGCTTTAGCTGTCCAGAACTGGCGGAAACGAAGTTTGGGAAACATACGGAAGATGCCGTTACCGATATTATGTTCCAGGTTTACACCGGCATATTTATCATGTATAAATTCCCAGCGGTTCATCATGTTGAAAGCATACTTATTATAGTAGTACATTTCATTACCGGGTGCAATGTCGAGCATGGTATAGGGCAATGTGCCGAATGTTTTTCCGCCATATACATTCCAGGATAGATTACCGAAGGGTGGGATCTTAACATTATCAGAAATACTGGCAGCTACTTTTGTATAACTATAACCACTTTTCAATATACCGGGAAATCCTTGTGTGATATTGATTTCGCCAACAGGATAAATACTACCAAGGCTGGTGCGGTAAAAGTGGGTTTCTACAAACCGTTCGAGCCAGGCAAAACGCAGCCGAACCGATACTTCAAAAGTCGTTAGTGGATTTTGATTACTATTTGTTTTAAAAGAATCAAGAGGTATAAGGTTTCGTAACGGCAAAGTAGATTTATGTATTACCGAAACAAGATTCGACATCCATGGAAATGTTTCATGAAAATATTCGAGCCGCTTCTCATTCACTTTTATATTCTTAATGGGAATCCCATTTTTGCGAACAGCCAGTGCAAAGATGTTGTCGTAGGTTACTTCACCATAATAGTTCTGACCAAAATCCAAATCGTTGGTAAAGGATGCATAAAAATAAGTGCGGGGGTCTTTTTTGGGGAGGAAAAAAGCTTCTGCCATTCCTTTCAATTTTTTATCACCAAACCCATAAGCGAGGTAAGAGTGTAGTTTTATCTTCCGGTTAAAATATTTATTGGTGCCAATATCAAACCGCATCCGGAAACCTTCCCATCCATTGGATGTTAGCCAGTTCATCCATGGGCCTAATTGAAAATTACCTACATCTAAATAGCCGGTACCGATAAAGCCCATTGTTTTGGTGAACTTTTGAAACACTGGCGCATTAGTGAGTGTATCAATCATTTTAATGATACCACTTTCTGTTTTGGTCAATGGTTCATGCCGTGCACCTGTCCAGAAGGTTTTGTCTTTTTCAGCTGCTTTAGGTAAAGTGATTATTTCTTCAAGTATTTTATTTTTATTCAGTTCATTGATAACAGAAGTATCGTTAACTATAATATTTCTGTAAGTGGTGGTTTTGCGGCCAATAAAACCCGGTCGGTCTTTTCCGGCAGGCGAAACATCGGCAACAAATTTATCTTTTGATAAAAACCAGGTAGTGTCATCCAGCATTTTATACTCCTGTATCAGGCTCAGGTTTTCTATAAAGTTTACATTAGCTTCTTTGCCCAACCGTAAATTCATTTTTTGAATAGCGAATGTGCCGACATGTACCCAGCAATCACCTTCAAACGTATCACCACCTTTGCGGCGTGGGGTAAACACTAAATGGAAATAACGATTATTGGCAATCATCTGGGTGTCTATCACCCGGTAGTTATAATAATAGTCACCATTATCACTGATGGGGCTTACAAACTGTTTGTCGAAAAGCGGGATAAAATTGTTGTAAACATTTACCACCTGATCCATACCACCAAGCATTTTGAGCACACTTTCGTTTTTTACACCGTTGGTGCTGGCTGCTTTAATTATTTCTCTTCTCCGGCTTGGTTTTTTTTGATAGTAATAATCAGAAATGGCTTCGGTGAGATAAGCTGGCAAGTATCTTACTCCTTCGGTCGTATCAATATTTTGATTGATAAGGTCGCTGATAGATTTTAACGGTTTGAATTTACCAAACTTTTCAAAATTGATATTTTTTAAATCAAGCTCCAGTTTATTATACAGTTCATAAGAGAAATTATCGAAACGATAGCGGTCATTGTCCGGTTTGTGTTGTACAATTTTTCGCCACACCAATAAGCCTTTGTTCACTTTTGTTTTTACCTGTGCACCTTCGTTGAAGGTTCCTCTTTCCATCAGAATATTGACAGAAAGAGAATCTTTTTTAGAATTTAGTAATAACCGGAATGGCTGATAACCCACACAGGTAATTTCTAAGGTATCAGACGGCCAATTGTTCAGGTAAAAAGTAAAACGACCGGAAGAGTCAGTCAACTTTCCAACAGTAGAATTTTTAAAACTAACAGAAGCAAAAGGAATATTTTCTTCGCTTTGCGAATCTTTTACCAGGCCACTGATAATTTTTTGTTGCGCTACTAATGATAACCCTGCCAGGGAAAAGAACAGAAAAAGGAGTAGTGGTTTTTGTAGTTTCAGGGGTAACATTAGTGGTTAAAATTACAGCGGGAAGCTGAATTTTCGGTTGTTAAATCGGTAATAACTTATTATAAACCGGTAAAAACGATTTGGAAATATGGAAACCGGGTATTTACTTTGTATTACAAAGTGCTTTTTATGCAAGAAAAAAACCAACCTGCCGACTCCTTACAGGACATTAAAGACATCCGCCGCATCATGGAGCGATCCAGCCGTTTTATTTCATTAAGTGGGCTAAGTGGAGTAGCAGCCGGTATTTGTGCACTGGTTGGTGTTTTTATCGCCAACAGTTTCTTAAATAATTATTACGGTTCTTTCAATAGCCGGGGATTTTTTTCCGGAGATGATTTCAGTAAACTGAAAATCCGTTTTGGGTTGCTGGCAGCCATTGTTTTTGCGGTCGCTTTTATATCTTCCTTTTACCTCACCTGGAGAAAAGCAAAAAAGCAAGGTTTGCCGATATGGGACCATACTACAAAAAGGTTAGCCTGGAATATGATGGTACCATTAATTGCTGGGGGTGTTTTTATTTTAGGTATGCTGCGGTATGATATGTGGCTGTTTGTTGCACCGGCTTGTCTTATTTTTTATGGCTTGGCATTGGTGAATGCCAGTAAGTACACCTTAAACGATATTCGTTATCTCGGCTATTGTGAAATAGTATTGGGGTTGATTAATATGTTTATGCCGGGTTATGGTTTATGGATATGGGGTATTGGTTTTGGTGTGTTGCATATAGTGTATGGAATTGTAATGTGGCGGAAGTATGAAAGAAGCCCCCTAAATCCCCCAAGGGGGACTTTTGGAAATCTCTGAAGCTTGATAGTATTTATTAATGTAAAAAATAGTATTCCCCTTTAGGGGATAGGGGCATGAAAAATCCGATTACAGGTTTAAATAAAGTTTTTGAAAGCCGCATCCGTTTGGGGGTGATGAGTGTGCTGATGGTGAATGAAGAAATAAACTTCAACGACCTGAAGGAAATGCTGCAGGTGACTGATGGCAATCTGGCCACCCATCTGGTAAACTTAGAAGAGAATGGGTTTATTAAAATTCATAAAGGATTCATCGGGAAAAAAACAAACACTACCTATGCCATTACCAAAACAGGAGAGAAAGCATTTGCAGAACATATCACGGCATTGGAAAATATAATTAAAGGGGTTAAATAAATTTTTTTGCACTCTCACTTTGAGATACAAAGTACTTTTTAGTATGATAAACAAAATAGAAAAAACAGAAAAGGAAATTAAGGGTTGGCTCATCTTTTTTATGATTACACTTTTCCTGAGTGGATTGACAGCTATTCCGCTGGAAGCAGAATTGGAATTTGTATCCGGGTTTTTCCAACTTGGTTCTTCTATCGGCAGTTGGGTTGATAAAGTGTTCACCGGTCTTCATGAAACAAATAAAAAATACCCCTTCCTGGCTTATGGGTATGACTGGTTGGCCTTTGCTCACTTCGTATTAGCTATACTTTTTATCGGGCCATTAAAAAACCCGGTGAGGAATAAATGGGTGATTGAATTCGGGATGATAGCCTGTTTATTAATCATTCCATTTGCTATGGTAGCTGGTCATTACCGGGGCATACCATTCGGATGGAGATTGGTTGATTGCTCCTTCGGTATTATAGGCCTGATACCTCTTTCTATTTGCCTTACAAAAATTAACCAGTTAGAAAAAACTACTACAACTAATATTTAATAAAATGAGTACTTCAATCGAACAAACCGTAACAACAGTATGGAACAAAAGTAAATGGATCATTAAAGGTGGTATAATCGGGGTGATGGCACTGATGATGATGATACCTATGCTTTATGTAAAAAGTATTATTCAAGAAAGAGAACAGCGACAGCAGGAAGCTACCCGGGAAATAAGCAGCAAGTGGGCAGGCAGGCAAAATATAATAGGACCAGTTATCGGAATACCTTTTTGGAGAAGCGATAGTGGCGATACGTCAAAGAAAGCAGCAACAAAGCATGTCGCTTATTTCCTTCCTGATAACCTGAACATTACTGCTACTGTTAACCCCAAAGAAAAACACCGGGGGATTTTTAAAGTGATGTTGTATGATACCAAAGCCACTATCAGCGGCACTTTTAATCAGTTGGCTATAGATCAGTTGAATATTTCTGGTGATAAATTTATCTGGAATGAGGCATTTGTTACGATGAATATTGCTGACAATAAAGGGTTGAATGATCAGCTTACACTAAAATGGAAAGACAGTATTATAGAACTATCGCCACAGATCGGATCATCCAATGATGGAATGACTTCTTTATTAAAAACGACTTCTGCTGAAGATTTTATAAACGCACAATTCAGCACAACCATTGACCTAAATGGTTCTGAACAATTATTGTTTACACCGGTGGGTAAATCAACTACAATAACAATGAATTCAAGCTGGAAGCATCCAAGTTTTTCAGGGAATATGTTGCCACAAACAACAGATGTAAGCGACAGTGGTTTTACCGCCACCTGGAAAAGTATGTCACATAAAAGAAATTTCCCACAGCAATGGATAGACGGTGCTTACAAACTGGATACTTATTTTCCTCTACCATCGGTGAATGAACAGGTACGATTTGATGGAACTGGTGGTAATGCTGCTGTTACAACAGTATTGCCTGCTTCTATTGGTGCTGCCGCTTTTGGTGTTGATTTATTTATTCCGGTTAATGGCTATCAGAAAACATTCCGGACTATAAAATATGCAATGCTTTGTATCTTACTCACTTTTGCTGCTTTCTTTTTAATTGAAACAGCGAATAAAAAATCGGCACACCCCTTTCAATATGGATTGATAGGGTTGGCGTTGATCCTGTTTTACACATTATTACTTTCTATTTCAGAATACACCGGATTCAATTCGGCTTACCTGATTGCTTCTGCTGCCACTATTGGTTTGATAGGCTGGTTTGTAAAAAGCATTTTACAATCAGGCAGGGCTACTACCATTTTGTCGGTGGTGCTGGTACTTATTTATTCTTATGTATTTAGTCTGCTACAGTTACAGGATTATTCATTGTTGCTGGGAAGTATCGGTCTGTTCCTTACACTGGCGGTGGTAATGTATTTCTCTAAAAAGATGCAATGGTAAACAGAGTGCAATTTTGAATCAAATGGAAAAATTAATAATAGTGGTTCGGCTATTTGATTAAATAAATATTTTCTTAATAATTAAATCTAAAAAATGGAACAGCAATGGTTTAAACCTTTCGGTTGGATTTATTTGCCGATTAATTTTTGGGGGTATGTAATTACTTTATCAGCCTTTGCTTTTATGGTGCCAGTTTTCATAACTATCATACGAAATGGTCATTCTGTATCAGATGACCTATATGAAATTTTTGTGTATGGAACCTGCACGACTTTCTGGTGGAAATGGATAGCAGAAAAAACCAGTTAATTCAGGCATATGAAAAAGAATAACTCATTTTCTTTAAAGGAGAGAAGCAAAAGCTTTAAATACGCTATTGAAGGAATTATAACTTTTTTTAAAGGAGAACATAATGCCCGCATTCATTTAGCTGCTACCATTGCTGTAATTGGCTTGTCAATCATTTTTCCTGTTTCCCGGATGGAAGTTATTGTATTGATTTTTGCAGTTGGCTTTGTGTGGGTAGCTGAAATTTTTAATACAGCTATTGAGAAAATGGCTGACTTTATTTCAAAAGAAACAAATCCAGCTATTAAAACCATCAAGGACTTATCAGCAGCAGCTGTTTTAGTATCGGCGATTATCGCAGTAATAACAGGTTGTTTGGTTTTCATTCCTAAATTATAAATATGTTTAATCTTAAATCATTAAAACCCGCTAACCTTTCTGTTTCCAGTACCA
Organism: Chitinophagaceae bacterium; assembly: GCA_031374245.1. GTDB lineage: Bacteria > Bacteroidota > Bacteroidia > Chitinophagales > Chitinophagaceae > JJ008. The sequence continues at coordinate 10,683 of JANMFO010000184.1, forward strand.
TTCACGAATGGCTGTTGCTGTCTTCAAGCTTTAGTTGTCTTTTGCTGGCAGTAAGAATGATTGTAACTCATTCTATTGAGTATATTTTTCTTCCCTGGAATTTGTTTCTTGCCTTTGTACCATACTGGATTACCTGGTGGATGACAAGAAATGTTTCCATTATTGAAAACAAAGTAAAGCTGGTGATTGCTTTAGCCGCCTGGCTGCTTTTTATCCCTAATTCTTTTTATATCATTACCGACCTTTTTCATCTTACACATATTGAATCAGCCCCAATGTGGTTTGACTTGTTGCTTATCTTTTCCTTTGCCTGGAATGGAATTATCTGTGGTATCGTCTCACTGCGAAGGGTAGAACTGATAATAACTTTATTACGGGGAAAAGAATCTTCAATTTTCCTGGTCTTTATTGTTATGTGGTTGAATGCCTTTGGTATTTATATCGGCCGCTTTCTCCGGTACAACAGCTGGGATATTATCAGCGATCCTTTTTCACTAGCCGGTGAAATTATCAATATGGTTATCCATCCTTTCCAAAATGGCTACGCATGGGGCATGACGTTGTGCTATGCTGTTTTTATTACGTTCTTATATTTTACTATTAAAAAACTGAGTGAGTCGTTTAGTGCAGTGCGATAATGAATACCCTTTGAATCGGCTCATTAAAAAAGCCCTCTCAAAGAGGGCTTTTTTAAGTGAAATAGTTGGTTGCTTAAAAATCTAATCCCATTCCAAAGTACCATGATGGTTTTCCCCTGAATACGCCTTTCATTTCCCATGCAGCGTCTACCCGTAAGAAATAACCCAGCAATGTGCTCCTTGCACCAAAGCCATAGCCACCGGCAAACGGACCGATACCACCAGCCTTAATTCTTACACTTACAGGCGATGGTGGTGCCTGGTAAATTACATTCGGTCTTTCCCAATCTTTAAAAACTCCAACCCAGGCAGTACCCAAATCAACAAACTGAACGATCTGGAAATTACGAAGGAAGGCGTTATTAATAGGCTTGTTAAACAAAGAAGAAAAAACAGGTACTCTTACTTCACTGTTTATTACAAATGCATTATTACCATTGGCCACATTCTGGTCAAAACCCCTCAGATTTACCGCCAGCGATTGATAAGTATAATTCTGGGTTGGTCGATTAGCGTCGTTAAATCTTGGCTTCAGCCAATTGTCTACTCCACCTAAATAATAAATAACTTTTTGCGGTCCAAATGAAAAATCACCACCGGCACGAACAGCCCAGATGATGTTGCGATAGATAGGCAAATAATGACGGGCATCAAAACCAACGTTATAAAGCATCTTTCCATCAGTACCACTCTCATCACTTATTTGTGTGAATACATCTCCAAATATCTTATACCGAAGGCCATTCCAGATATTTTGCGCCGGGGTACTTGTATTATCAAATACATATTCTACACTCAATTGACCGTAAGTTGATTTAATGTTTTCCAAGCGTAAAGAAGTAGGGTCTTCTGAATTGATTACTACCTTATCAAAACGTGGCCCTAGTGTTGCCCTAAGACTCCTTACTTTATCAAAAGGATATTTTAATGTAGCCAGGTAATAATTCTGGAAAATTTTTCCATTGAAAGTGCCAATATTAGTCCCAACTGTTGCTTGTGCTTTGCTTCGATAATAGGTAAAGCCCCAATCAAATTTTTTACGCTGGTTCAGGAACGTAAACATTACTTCATTGTCATTAAGGTTTGGTGCTATCCTGAAACCACCAATGAATTTATAATCTTCCATCAGGTCAGAAATACCCATACGTATCAATCCGTTAAAAGCATTGTTATTGGAAAGATAGATTGGACCATTACCACCAGTATAGGGCTGAAATTTATTTTGGGGAAAGGTTGAGTTATTAAAACCTGACACAAGGTAATCCATAAAATATTTAGGTGGCCTGTATTCATATACTTTGGCTTTCTTCAATACAGATTGTCTTACTTCAACTTCGCTACCCGTTGTTTTGCCCGTTTGTGTGCTGTCTTTCTTCTCCTCATCAAAACCGGTGTTGAAAAAATCATTTTGTTTTTTTGTCAGTGTATCTGTTTTTGGCGAAAAATTGGATTCTTTTCTCGCCGCTTTCTTTTCTTCCTCAATCACTTTCCGCATGTATTCGGTAGGTCTTGCATTTATATTACGGCGGCGTAAGGTATTTTCATCTACCCGAAGACGATATAATAATTTAGTATCACCCAGTTTCACCACTTCACTCACCTGCTGGTTATCACCTGCAGTTCTTGTTTCCAGCATACTGCTCTGGTAGTTGGTAATAGGGAATATATAAGAGGAGTCATTAGTAATAGAAACAAAACCAACAGAGTCAATATCTGTTTTGTCCCATACTTTTAATACGCTGTCTACTTCATCTTTCGGCGGATTACGAAGCATTTCATCACCAATAAATACCAAGGTGTCTAAACCAGCTCTTTCTGTTTTAAAGAATCCTGCATAGCGGTTATTGATACCATTTTCATCGCTGATAAAAGTAAAATGCGATTGATTGTATTGTGAAGGGAAACGGGCATTACCCAATTTCAAATCTGTCATCTTCGAAATTTGTTTCACTTCTGATTTATTCCAGTTGTCAACTAAATAAATATTGAAATGTTTACCGGGCAATGAATCATCACTGCTGGCAGCTAATGCCGAAGGCCGGTTGCTGGAATAAAGGATACCTGTTTTATTGGGGAATGCAGCAAATGATGGGTCCAAATCATCATACACATCATTGGTAACCTGCTCAAAAGTTTGCTTATCTATTTTATAAACGTAAATATCTGTCTGACCACTCCGCACACCGCTGAACAATAAGGTATTGTTATCCAGCATGTATTTCATATCCTGTATCTGGTCAAACTTTTGGATCTCGTGTTGCCATAATTTATTCCTGTTTACCAAATCATACACAAAGAATTTTGTTTTGCCCTTTTCATTGTACAACACTGCCAGCCTTGTTCCTTTTCCATCCCAAGCCAATAGCGGATAGTTAGGATGTTTATCATCGTCTCTTGTACGTACACCTTGTTTCACTAATACTTTTCTGTTCACAAAATTTTCCATCAGCACCACCTCGTAGCGGCCCTGCCGGAACTCCACCACGGCATAACTAAAACTGCGTGGAATAGGGTTCGCATTAAAATGGAAATAATCTTTCTTGGTGATGGTTTCACTGATAGAAAGCTGTCCTTTAGGTGTATTACGTCGGCCACGGATATCTTTAAAATATTGCGCCTGCACATCCACCATAAAATCTTTCAGTATCTGTTTGAATTTCTTTTTCGCTATTTTATTCGAAGCATTATTCAGGTTGCGGTAAATGCGGGCCAGGTACAGAAAATAAGTCGTTTTTCCCTTACCATATTTATCTGCAATGTATTTCCAGAAAGAATGTCCGGCCAGCATCGGTTTTTCAAAAGCAAACTGGTAAAAATTATTATAGTTGCCACCCAGCATTACCGAACGTAAATCATCATCCAGCGAAGCACTCCAGTTCTCAGCAGCATATTCTATATAGCCATCAGTAAGCCATTTGGGTAAATCGAGTAATGCCTGGTTGGCTGCATACTCACCCAAGTCATCACCAAACAAAATATTATCTACTAAAACTTTAGCTAACCCCTGGCGAATCTGGCGACGAAGATTATCATGGTTGCCATCGAAATACAAAATCATTTTATTGTTCACCAGTTTGGTCACACCACCGGTATTTTGCCAATCAATACCCAAACCGATGTTGGATTGCTGCATTTCATCATAGTTGTTGTACACCACTATGTTTATCCGGCGCTGTAAACCATACTCCACAAATTCTTCAATAGAAGGTAATTCCATTTCGGCCACCTGTGCCACATATTTGCCCAGACCCAAACCATCCTGGCTGAAGTAAGTGTTAAAGTTTTCGGTCTGGTAGTATTTCCATTTGAATTTCTGGTACTGAACCCGGTTTTTACCAAACTCCACGGTGTTCACTTGTGCTGCGGTTTCCATACCAACGATAACGGAAAGGCAGGCAATCAGGCTTAATACTTTCTTCATAGATTCTTTGCTGTTTCTAATAACTTATTAATCGGTCTTTTTTATTATTTGGCAGCCAACTGTAGTAATTCTTTTCATCACCTGTTGCGTCGCACTCTTGTACTGTAGTAATTCTGCTCAGCAGTATCATTACAAACTATCTTTGCAACCAAAGGCAACCAGATTTTAAAAGTACGAAAAAACCATCCATGTTAGCTGTTAAGTCATTCACTTTTAGCCCCGTTCAGGAGAATACGTATGTTTTGTATAACGAACAGAAGCAGTGCTGCATTATAGACCCGGGCTGTTATTTTCCGGAAGAGAGGGACAAATTAAAAACGGACATAGAAAAGACAGGGCTGACCCCTGTTTTGCTGCTTAACACCCATTGCCACCTCGACCATGTATTTGGCAACAAATTCGTAC
>JANMFO010000240.1:0-5838 GCA_031374245.1 Chitinophagaceae bacterium
GTTGCAACCTCCGCACCGAAATGGGCCGTATGAAGGGTACCTACCAAATGGAAAATCTACACAGCAAAAAAATGTTTGAAGTTAGCATTCCCTCTTTTGAGATGATAGTGCCAATGAAGAATAATTGACCCCCTGTCCCCCTAAAGGGGAGACTTGGACCCGAGAGTCGTTTTACTTTTAATAAATTCTTTCAGCAGTTTGCTTTTTATTTTGTCACCGAATTAGTTGAACTTAACAAGAGTAAATCAAAGGACGATGTCCATAAATCAAAAGCTGGTAAGAGAAGGGCAACTCAAATTCCTTTCTAAAATAATAATATGTAATAGGAAATCATTGACCTAAGTTCCCTTTAGGGACAGGGTTGTATCTTCCTCGTCCTCTCCTTCATCAACGCAATAGCCTCTTCTTTCGATTGAAACATATTGCCATTAATATTCACAAGGTTGTCTGCCAGCTTATCGTAGCGTTTTGTCAACAGCCAGGTAAAAATGTGCAGGTAGTGAATGCCATCAAATACAATGGCTTTGTTTTTTGCAAATTCATCTTTGCGTTTTATAAACTCATCCGGCATTTCGGTGTAGTGCATACCGGGGCGAAGATGATGCACAATATGATAGCCATCATTCCAGCATTTGTGATTGTACACAGTATTGATGCAGTTGATAGAACTGGTGTATAAATTTTCCGGGTCGTTGGCATCAACAAAAGAATGTTGTGTCCAGTTGCCCAGCATCATTACTAATCTTGCAAACAGTAAAGGAACAATAAACACCAGCAGGGTAGCTTTTAAATTGACAAAGCACATGGCAATGCAGAAAGCCAGATAGATATATTCACCGGCAGTAAGACGGTTGCCCAGTTTTCTTCTTTTGCGACTGAATAAATAGAAAATGGTATTGATAACGCCAACAGAAATGAATTTGAAAAAATAAGCGAGAAAACCTTTGACACTGTCCCGCTGGTAAGGCATAGTACTGCTGGTATCATCGGGCATATTGTTTTCTATATGGTGCATACCCATGTGGTGACTAAAATATCCTTCCGGTGCATGGCCGAACAGCGGACAAAGTATCCAGGTAATATAAAAATGGAAGGGTTTCTGAAAAGGGGCTTTAAATAGTTTGCGATGACAAAGGCAATGAAACATTAACCCGAAGCTGCCTTTGAAATAAAATTGCGACACATAGAAATAAGGAACAGCAATGGCCCACCACCACCAGCCCGTTAATACAGGAGTAAATAATAATATAGCAATAGGTAATACCAATAAATGAATAGTTGTAAGCAGGTAGATAAAAGGTAAGTCTCTTTTATCATTCATCATGCGCAGCCAGAACTTATCGTAGCGACTGAACTTTTTTTTTGGTACATAAACCGGGTCTGTAAGTGTTGTTGCGAGAGACTTCATGATTGAGGTAAAAATATGGAAATATTCAGCCTAAACACATGACTGTAGAGGATATACGGGAAAAAACTAGTTGCAGGTTGAAACAGTTGCAAAACGGGTTTAATAACAAGTGTAAGAAAAGAAGAAAAATATTTGGGCCTTTACTTCGGTTTGTATTTTGCCTCATCCAATATTTTCTTGGCTTGGGTGTTCATCACCTCTTCGGGTTTCATATTGGGATTTTTGCTCACAAATTTTTTAACGATTTGCCAGCCGAGCCATTGACCCAGATTGCCGGGAGAAAGTTCCTGCGAGAAGCCTTGGGTAAATGGACCTTCACCAATATAAGTTTGAATAACAGACGGAGTTAGTGAATACAAATCTTCATTTTTTACAATATAGCCCCAAATCATCCCTTCATTTTCATTGCACCAGTTTAGTTGTTGCTGTGTGTAGCCGGTTTTGATAGAGTCAGTTGTAGTGGGTAAAAATTTATCTAATAAATACCAACGTTTTCCTTTCTCCACCATTTGTTCTATCAATGGCTTGCCGCCGCTTTTGCCAGAAAAAATATCGTTTACGATTAACTGCATGGCATCGGCAATAATATATTCTTTGCTGAAACGACGGCTGCGGTATTCCGGAGCCACATTGTCAATAAAAAATGGGTCACTGTAAACAGAAAATTGTTTACCCAAATAAAATTGCAGGCTGATGCCGAGAAAATCTGGGCCCAGGAAATTAGGAGTTGGTCCGGCATCCGATTGTGCCATGGCATCTACCGGCCCGGCGATAGTAAAAATATCCGGTACTTTATATTTCGGGAAATAATATTTTACAAACTGAAAACCTTTTTTGAAATCTTTTTCAATGTCATCGGTGTTTTTAAAAACGGTATTTACGGTATCATGTAAATTACCGCTTATGCTGATGAAATTTTTAACACCTTGCAGTGTTGAGGCACTATCAAGACCCAATACATTTTGAAGAAAGATACCAGTAAGTTGAGGGTACTTGTTATAAAGTTTGTTTAGCCCTGGTTCCACATCATTGCTATCAATAGCAAAAAAATCCCTGTCAAAGCGTTCCAGTTTAATGTCCACTTTTATATCGGAAACATCAGGAATATCTTTCTTATCATTGTTACAGGCAAAAAGTGAAATGGTAAACAAGAATGCAAGGATGGTTTTTTTCATAGCTATTGTAAACGTTAAGCTGGTTTAAAATGTTGTTTGCGAAGATAAAACAAAAGCTATCTGGCAGGCACGTCGGATAAAGGCGGCTTTTTTATTCCCTTTTAGGGGCAGGGGTCTTAAATTTGTAGTATGAAAATCGCATTAGCCCAGCAGAACTATCATATTGGCAATTTTGAAGAGAATACCCGTAAAATCATTGCCGGTATTGAATTGGCTAAGCAGCAAGGAGCAGACCTGGTGCTATTCTCAGAACTTTGTGTTTGCGGCTATCCACCCCGGGATTTTTTAGAATTTGACGATTTTATCAGCAAATGCTATCAGGCAATTGATACCATAAAGCAACATACTGATACGATTGCAGTTTTGATTGGTGCGCCGGATAAAAACTCTGTTCGGGAAGGCAAAGATTTATTCAACGCTGCTTATTTTTTGTATGAAAAAAAAGTGAAAGCTGTTGCCCACAAAACCTGTTTGCCCAACTATGATGTGTTTGATGAATACCGCTATTTTGAACCGGCGTATAATTGGAATATCATTGAGTTTAAAGGAAAGAAACTGGCCGTAACGATTTGCGAAGACATTTGGAACCTCGGTGATAATCCCCTCTACCGCAATTGCCCGATGGATGAGTTGATGAAACAGCAGCCGGATATAATGCTGAACCTGTCTGCTTCACCATTTGACTATACACATGTAGAAGATAGGAAGGCGATTGTCAAACTAAACGTTACAAAATATAGGCTGCCGATGCTCTATTGTAATTGTGTGGGCAGCCAAACAGAGATTGTATTTGATGGAGCATCATTAGTATTTGATAAAAATGCCAATCTTATAAAACAGCTTCCTTTATTTGAAGAGGCAATGGAAGTTTTTGAATTAAAGAATGATGGAACTTTTGTTCAGCCGGTTATGGTACAGGCAAAAAATTTACCGGATGCAGAATTCAATCCTGCTGAATTGGATTATAATTTATGTACGGCTGAAATATATAAGGCCATTGTAATGGCGATAAAAGATTATTTCAGCAAAATGGGTTTTACCAAAGCTATACTCGGTAGTAGTGGCGGAATAGACAGTGCTGTAACATTAGCATTAGCCTGTGAGGCATTAGGTAAAGAAAATGTAAGGGCTATCCTGATGCCTTCTCAGTATTCAACCGGACATTCGGTAAGTGATGCAGAACAACTGAGTAAAAATTTGGGCAATCCTTACGATATTGTTCCGATTAAAAATATTTATGAAAGCGTTCTTGCCGAACTAAAACCTATTTATAAAGACTTGCCATTTAGTTTGGCTGAAGAAAACATTCAGGCCAGAACAAGAGGCAATTTATTGATGGCTATTGCTAATAAGTTTGGATATATTTTATTAAATACTTCCAATAAAAGTGAACTGGCAACCGGCTATGGCACTTTATACGGTGATATGGCTGGTGGTTTAGGTGTGCTGGGTGATTGTTATAAAATGCAGGTTTATGCGTTGGCAAAATATATCAATCGTAGCAAAGAAATCATACCAATTAATATTATCACCAAACCACCATCAGCAGAATTGAGACCGGGGCAAAGGGATTCAGACTCATTACCAGATTATGCTATACTGGATAAACTCTTGTATCAATATATTGAAAGAAGGCAAGGGCCAAATGAGATAAAATCACAAGGTTTTGATGCAGCGTTGGTAGACAGGGTATTGAAAATGGTAAACGTTAATGAATATAAACGCAACCAGTTTTGCCCCATTATCCGCATTTCTCCAAAAGCATTTGGAGTGGGGAGAAGAGTGCCGATAGTGGGAAAATATCTTTCCTGATTTTTAATGAATGAATGTTACAACGATTAATCGGGTGGGTCCTGGGCCTACTGTAATGCCCTGTGAAACAACGAGTTCTGTTTCTGTTAAGGTGATAAGATCAAAGGTGCTGCTACCACCTGTAAATAATGTTGTTGAAATAAAAAGTATGGTTTCACCAGATTGAAAATTCCAAGCAAAAGGATTTGTTTGGGGATCACTCATATTACATTTGGTAAGACCTTCATCAGCTGATCCTGTTCCGGTGGAAACAAAGGCTAGGATATTGTCTCTCTGGCAAGATTGTATAGAGGATGATACGTCAGATCCTGCAAAAGTTGCGCTCTTAAATTTCCATGTTCCCTGGCTAAGCAGCTGGGTTTTTGTTTTGACTACAATTGGATCATCTTCTTTTCCGCAGGAAGAAGCAACAAAAAGAACCAGAATAAAAACGGGAATTAAGAAAGCAAACTGTTTTTTCATAAAAAAGGATTGTATCACAAAATAAGCATTCTTTTTAATGCGGTGATAGTACAAATACTACTAAAATAGTGCCGTTTTCCCTTCTTTTGTAATAACGGCAAATAATTTGCATACAGCAAGTTCGTATTTTGTGATACCATAAACAGCTCCCATGTTAAAAACCGCAGAAGATATCCGCCAGTTAAATGAACGAATCAGCCATGCTGGTCAGTTCACCGATAAACTAAGAGAAGAAATAGGCCATGTAATAGTTGGTCAGAGCCATATGCTGGACAGGCTGCTCATTGGCTTGTTAAGTAACGGCCATGTACTGCTGGAAGGAGTGCCAGGGCTAGCCAAAACCTTAACCATTAAATCGCTGGCACAGGCCATTCATGCCAAATTCAGCCGTATTCAGTTTACTCCTGATTTGTTACCCGCTGATGTAATAGGTACATTAATCTACAATCAGCAAAGGGGTGAATTTATAGTTCGTAAAGGACCCATCTTCGGAAATTTTATCCTGGCTGATGAAATAAACAGGGCTCCCGCCAAAGTGCAAAGTGCATTACTGGAAGCGATGCAGGAAAGACAAGTAACGATTGGAGATACCACGTATAAATTGGATGAACCATTTTTAGTATTGGCTACGCAAAATCCGTTGGAGCAGGAAGGAACATATCCGTTACCAGAAGCACAGGTGGATAGGTTTATTATGAAAGTAGTGGTTGATTATCCGAAAATGAAAGAAGAGCAATTAATACTGCGTCAAAATATTATGGGAGATTTTGCAACGATTAAGCAAGTAGTTTCTATTCAGGAAGTAACCAATGCAAAAAACCTGACCCGCCAGATATATATGGATGAAAAAATAGAGCAATACATTCTTGATATTGTTTTTGCTACCCGAAACCCGGAAAATTATAAGCTGGAAAAGTTGAAGCCGCTTATTTCTTATGGTGCATCACCAAGGGGAAGTATCAATTTAGGTTTGGCAGCAAA
>JANMFO010000265.1:0-3105 GCA_031374245.1 Chitinophagaceae bacterium
GCTGAAGACACCCGGACAAGTTCTCATTTGCTCAATCACTATCAGATCACCAAACCGCTTTCTCCTTATCATCAGCACAATGAACATAAAGTGCTGCATCATTTGGTTAGTCAGATGCTGGAAGGGAAAAAAATGGCTGTCATAACTGATGCTGGTACACCCGGCATTTCCGACCCGGCTTTTTTATTGGTAAGAGAATGTATTAAAGTAGGTATTAAAGTAGAATGTCTTCCGGGAGCAACAGCTTTTGTACCTGCTCTGGTGAATAGCGGCATACCCACCAATCGTTTTTGTTTTGAAGGTTTTTTACCTATAAAAAAAGGAAGGCAGACGTTACTGAAAAAGTTAGCAGAAGAAGAACGGACGATGATGTTTTATGAATCTCCTATGCGATTGGTGAAGACATTGGAAGAGTTTATCACTTACTTCGGTAACGAACGGCAATGTTCCGTAAGCCGTGAGCTTACAAAGATGTTTGAAGAGAATAAGCAAGGCTCACTCCGTGAAGTGGCTGATTACTTCACCCAGAAAACGGTGAAAGGAGAGATAGTGATAGTGGTAGCCGGAAAAGAATAATAGCATTTTGTTATAAAAAGATGGCATTATTTTTACAAATAAAATTCATTCATCAAAAACCATCGTTATGAAATTGATTCGTTTATCAGTACTGCTTATTGTCCTTTCTGTAAGTTATTTTAATATTAATGCACAGGTTACTTCTGTTCCTGACCAAGCAAAAGAAAATTTCTTCAAGCAATATCCGGATGCAAAAAATGTAAAATGGGAAAACAATGTTGTCAATGTAAATGTGCGGTTTGAAGTGGACAGTAATCAAATGAATGCAGAGTATAATAACAAAGGTATTTGGAAAAACACCCTGAAAGATTGGACGTTTGATAAACTGATTAGTGATGTAAAAGAAGGGTTTCAAAAAAGTAAATATGCTGACAGGGAAGTAACGGATGTGAAAGTGCTGTATCTGCCCGGCTATGTAATACAATACCGCTTAAAAGCGGAGAAGAGTAATGTAGGGAAAAAGTATCTTTTCTTCAATACTGAAGGCAGGTTGGTAAGAAGTAGCGTTACATTATAATTTTTCTTTTCGTCTGGAAGAATTTGTAGTTGACAGGATGTAGAATAGGCTTGCAGCCGATTCTATTAGTTAGGTTAAAAAACTTTTTTAATACCATTTTGAAATAGAATCCAATCCTTTTCTTTTTATATCCGGCACCCAGCATTCTTTGGCAGGATAACCAACGGGGATTAATAAGTAAGGCTTTTCATTTTCTGGTCTGTTCAGCACTTTTGATAAAAAATTCATTGGTGATGGGGTATGTGTCAATGCTGCCAAACCTGCATGATGGATAGCTGCTAATAAGAAACCACAGGCTAATCCGCAACTTTCATTAGCGTAATATACATTTCCTTTCGTGCCATCTTCTTTCAATTCGTAATTTTTTTTGAAAACAATTATCAGGAAAGGGGCTGTTTCCAGAAACTCTTTGTGCCAATCTGTTTGTAAAGGCCGTAAATCTTTTAACCATTCTTCCGGCATCCTCCCATTATAACTATCAAATTCTTCTTTTTCTGCTTCGGTCCTTATTTCCTTTTTAATAGCGGCATCGCTTACTACACAAAATGTCCAGGGTTGTTTGTGTGCACCGCTCGGAGCTGTAGAAGCTGCCATTAGTATATTTTCAATTACTTCTTTTGGCACAGGTGTGGCAGAAAAATCCCTTATCGTTCTGCGTTTATCCATCCATTTATAAAATTCATGACTTTTTTCAACCATTTGTGCCCCAGAAAAAGTTTCTTTGGAATAAGAAACAAAAGGGTAACCTTCAACTAATTTTGTTTTTACCATAACATCTATTTGGCGAAATTTACCAATTCAAATCCTAATTAATGAATAAGATTTTTTATTTATCTGTTGTCTGTTTTTGTTTATCAACTTTTAGCCATGCGCAGCCTGACCGCTGGCAGCAACGGGTAAAATATGTGATGAATATTGATATGAATGTTCAGACCAACCAGTTTACCGGAAAACAAAAACTGGAATACACTAATAATTCGTCAGACACATTGACAAGAGTTTTCTATCATCTTTACTTTAATGCGTTTCAGCCCGGTAGTATGATGGATACCAGAAGCAGAAGGCAGGGAACACTCACCAGCGGCAGGGGACAGGATTGGGATGCCAGAGTAAAAGACCGCATCTTCAACTTGAAACCTGAAGAAATTGGCTATCAGAAAATTCTTTCATTGAAAATGAATGGCCGTCCTCAAGCTTTTAAAATATTAGAAACTATACTGGAAGTAAAACTGGATAAACCCATTCTGCCTAAATCAAAAGTGGTTTTTGATATGGATTTTGAGGCACAGGTTCCATTGCAGGTTCGCCGCAGCGGCAGAGATAATCCTACTTCAAAAGTTCGTTATTCAATGAGTCAGTGGTATCCTAAAATATGTGAATATGATTATGAAGGCTGGCACCCAACACCATATGTGGGTCGTGAGTTTTATGGTGTATGGGGAGATTTTGATGTAAGTATTTCTATTGATAGTAAATACATATTAGGCGGAACAGGTTATTTGCAGAATCCAAATCAGATTGGATATGGTTATGAAGATGCAGGAGCAAAAGTGAAGCGGCCTGCGGGTAATAAATTAACCTGGCGTTTCATTGCACCCAATGTGCATGATTTTATGTGGGCCGCTGACCCTGAGTTTGTTCATAAATCAAAAAAAGTAAGAGATAGTCTTACACTTCATCTTTTATATAAAGTAACAAATCATTCTGCAGCTGAATGGGAGCAAGTATTGGTTGATGCAGAAAAGGCATTGCCTTTTATTGAGAAAACTTTTGGTGGTTATCCTTACAAACAATTTTCTTTTGTGCATGGTGGTGATGGTGGAATGGAATATCCTATGTCTACATTATTGGTTGGTCCGGGTGCATGGCTGCATGAGTGGTTGCACAATTGGTACTATGGTATGCTTGGCACCAATGAAGGTCTTTATGCATGGATGGATGAAGGATTTACTTCGTATGCAGAAGACAGGGTAACAGCTTTTTTAGAAAACAGTACGGCTTTTCCTTATGAT
>JANMFO010000283.1:0-3160 GCA_031374245.1 Chitinophagaceae bacterium
TGCGAGGAAAATATTTTTTTTCATACCCCTGAAATCCTTTTGATTAAATGTGTCATATGCCTTTCGAGACATCAGACATAAACTAATTTTTATCAATTGCCACTACACAAGCTACCGCTAAGTCAATTGATTCATTAGTGAATGCCAACTATGTTGTTTATCACCTTAATTATAGTAAAGAAAATAAAAATGAAGTCTTGCTGGCAAAATATGGTTTTCCGCAACGATTTGGATTCCCTGTTTTTTTAATTCTTGATGGGAAAGGAAACCTGCTTCACACACAAAATTCATCTTACCTCGAAAAAGAAAAAGGTTATAGCAAAGAGAATGTGATGGGTTTTTTTAATGACTGGGCTCCCAAAGCACTCGATCCCAAACAATACAAAGAGAAATAAATGAATCCACAAGCACCTGCTTTTATAAAACTGATAAAACATCCTGTTAAGTTCAGGATGTTTCTATTTTTTAAATTGCCCAGTGCTTTTTTTTCTGGTGTCCGTTTGCGGGATATTGATGCAAAGCATATCATAGTATCAGTACCCTACAAATGGTTTTCACAAAATCCTTTTAAGTCAACTTACTTTGCCTGCCTGGCAATGGCAGCAGAAATGAGTACGGGAGTAATGGGATTGATGCAATTGCACAAACGTACTCCATCTGTATCTATGCTGGTAGTAAAACTTGAAGCTGCTTATTTTAAAAAAGCCGTTAGCCGAACTTATTTTGTTTGTGAAGATGGGGAGTTGATACAAACAGCAGTTGATGAAACTATTGCTGATGGTGAAGCCAGAACAGTAAGGGCAAAATCGGTTGGTAAGAATAAGGGAGGAGAAATAGTAGCGGAATTTTATATTACTTGGTCTTTTAAAGCAAAATCAAAAAAATGAAAATAGCATTTCACGGTGCGGCCAGAACAGTAACGGGTTCCAAGCATTTACTCACTTTAAAGAGTGGGAAAAAAATATTATTGGATTGTGGTATGTTCCAGGGGCTTGGGTTGGAAACAGATATCCTTAACCGGGAATTTGGTTTTGACCCGAAGACGGTTGATGTAATGATACTTTCTCATGCACACATTGATCATAGCGGCCTTATCCCCAGATTAGTACAGTTGGGTTTTGAAGGAAAAATATTTTGTACGCCAGCTACCAAAGATTTAACTACTGTATTATTAGAAGACTCAGCAGAGATACAGGAAGATGATATAAAATATAAAAACAAACGCCGTGCTGCAGAAGGGTTACCCTACCTGATGCCGCTATACACTATTGAAGATGCAAAAAGAGCAGTCGGCCACCTGGAAGAAAAAAACTATGGCCAGTGGTTTGATGTGATAGATGGGGTACAAGCTATGTACACCGATGCAGGACATATTATTGGAAGTACCTGTGTACATGTAAAAGTGAAAGAAGATGGAAAAGAGACAAGGATTACTTTTAGTGGTGATGTAGGCCGCTACCGGGATGCTATATTGAAATCGCCGGAAACATTTCCACAGGCAGATTATATACTTTTAGAATCTACGTATGGCAATAGCTTGCATGATAATAATGTGACCACACCCGATATGCTGCTGCGCTGGATTGAAAAAGCCTGTTTGCAGAAAAAAGGGAAACTGATTATGCCCGCATTCAGTGTGGGTCGTACCCAGGAATTGTTATTTGCACTCAATCAACTTGAAGTGGAAAATCGTTTACCTGATTTGGATTATTATGTTGACAGCCCATTGAGTGTAAAGGCAACAATGATTGTAAAAAAGTATCCATCCTACTTTAATAAAACGATTCAAAAATTAATGCAAAGTGATACTGACCCGTTTGCATTTAAAGGATTGCGGTATATTCAGACAGTAGACCAATCCAAGCAACTCAATTTTCAGAATGGGCCGATGGTGATTATTTCTGCCAGTGGTATGGCCGATGCCGGAAGGGTAAAGCACCATATCAGTAATAATATTGAAAATAGCCGCAACACAATTTTGCTAACCGGCTATTGCGAACCCCGTTCATTAGGCGGAAGGCTAATGGCAGGTGAAAAGGAAGTGGGCATTTATGGTGTGAAGCATGAGGTAAATGCTGAAATAGGTGCTATCCGCAGTATGAGTGCACATGGCGATTATGAAGATATGAGCCAGTGGCTGGCTTGCCAGGATATGAAGCAAGTGAGGAAATTATTCCTCGTTCATGGAGAATATGAAGTACAAAAAGATTTTCAACAAAGGCTTATCAAAAAAGGATTTACTGATGTAGAAATTCCTGAGCAGCACTCCGAAGCCAGTCTCTCCTGAAAATACCGTCACTTTTAGATAACGACAACAAGACTTTCACATCTTGTTAGTAATCCCAGCATCCTTTTTGCCGTTTATAGATAGACAACAAACTTGTTTAACAATAAAACGGATAAGTATGAAAAAGAATCTGAAATGGCTGGGTGCTGCTGTCGTCATAATGTTTGTGTTGGCAAGTTGTTCATCCACCGCCCACATAGAGAAAGACGATAATGCAGACTTCAGCCATTATAAAACCTTTGCCTGGATAGATAAAGATGGCGAAGGGAAAAATGATCGTAATAAAAACAATGATTTAACCGAACAAAAAATCCGGGATGCAGTAAACAAAGAATTGGAAAAAAATTCCGGGTGGAGAGAAGTAAAAAACCGGCCGGATGTGCTACTGAGTTATGATGTATTGGTGGAAAGAAGTATAAAAGAAAGTAACAACCCGGTTTATTCAAATCCTTACTCAAGGGTAGTTTACAATCCTTACACCCGCCGCTATACCACTATTTATTATCCATCAAGGTTTGTGGGATATGAAAGAGATGAGCGGCCCGTTAAAGAAGGTACTGTTACTATTTCAATGATTGATACAAAGACCGATAAAACGGTGTGGCAGGGATGGACAACTGATGAAGTGAACAGCAAAAACCTGACAACAAAAGAAATTCAGAACAGTGTAAGATCAATCTTCAAAAAATTTGATGTAGCTAAAAACTGATTATTGGATTGGACGGTTTCATATACAGAGCCTCCCTGAAAAAGGGAGGCTTTTTTGTTTAAAAAATAAGCTTAAAACCACTATTTTTGCCGCCCAATGCGGGGGTAGCTCAGCTGGTTAGAGCATCGGATTCATAACCCGAAGGTCGGCAGTTCAAGTCTGCT
>JANMFO010000291.1:0-3896 GCA_031374245.1 Chitinophagaceae bacterium
GTGCCCAAATGGTAAAAGAAGTGGCTTCTAAAACTGCTGACATTGCAGGCGACGGAACTACAACTGCGACTGTACTAGCTCAGTCTATCATCAGCGAAGGTTTGAAAATGGTAGCTGCCGGTGCTAATCCAATGGATTTGAAAAGAGGAATTGAAAAAGCAGTAAGCCTGGTGGTTGAAAATCTGAAATCTCAGAGCCAGACTGTTGGTAATGACAGTAAAAAAATTCAGCAGGTAGCCACTATCTCTGCCAACAATGACGAAACAATTGGCAAACTGATTGCTGAAGCATTTGCAAAAGTTGGTAAAGAAGGTGTTATCACGGTAGAAGAAGCAAAAGGTACAGATACTACTGTTGATGTAGTAGAAGGTATGCAGTTTGACCGTGGTTATATATCGCCATATTTCGTTACAAACAGCGAAAAAATGGAAGCGGAATTGCAAAATCCTTACATATTGATATATGATAAGAAGATTTCTGCGATGAAAGACATTCTTCATATACTGGAGAAAGTTGCACAAAGCGGTCGTCCATTAGTGATCATTGCTGAAGACCTGGAAGGTGAAGCTTTGGCAACATTGGTGGTAAACAAACTGCGTGGTACTATTAAGGTAGCAGCGGTTAAAGCCCCGGGCTTTGGCGACAGAAGAAAAGAAATGCTGACTGACATTGCTATCCTGACCTCAGGAACTGTTATCAGTGAAGAGTTAGGTCACAAATTAGAAGGTGCTGACTTAACAACATTAGGTTCTGCTGCTTCAGTAACTATTGATAAAGACAACACAACTATCGTTGGTGGTAAAGGCAAGAAAGCCGATATCACTGCCCGTGTTAATCAAATTAAGGCACAGGTAGAAAATACCACTTCTGATTACGATAAAGAAAAATTGCAGGAACGCCTGGCTAAATTAGCAGGTGGTGTAGCTGTTCTTTATATTGGTGCTGCTACAGAAATGGAAATGAAAGAAAAGAAAGACCGTGTTGACGATGCATTACATGCAACAAGAGCTGCGGTTGAAGAAGGAATTGTACCAGGTGGTGGGGTAGCTTATATCCGTGCTATCGAAAGTCTTGAGGCTAAAGTAAAAGGACAGATAGCTGATGAACAAACTGGTATGGCAATCGTTCGCCGTGCACTGGAAGAGCCACTCCGTATATTAACTGCTAATGCAGGTATTGATGGTTCTATCGTGGTTCAGAAAATTAAAGAAGGCAAAGGAGATTATGGTTTTAATGCAAGAACTGAAGTGTACGAAAACTTATTTAAGGCGGGTGTTATTGATCCAACTAAAGTAAGCCGTGTTGCTTTGGAAAATGCAGCTTCAATCGCTGGTATGTTACTGACGACAGAAGCAGTGGTAGCTGACAAGCCAAAGAAAGAAGAGCCACATAATCATGGCGCACCTGATATGGGCGGCATGGGTGGATATTAATACACATCTGGTTGTTCTGTTATTTACAAGCAACTTAGAAATAAAGAATCCCGTTTCTGAATAGGAACGGGATTTTTCTTTTTTTAATGTGTATTTCTCCTTTGGTCTGGATACTAATTAGTGTTAGTTTCGCTAACAATTTTTAAAAAACTAATCACTTATGAGGAAAATTATACTTACTCTTTTTACGGTAGTATGTTGTACGGTGCTTTCAGCACAAAACCGTTTTTTTACTGATGCGGGAGCAAATACCACTATACAAACAAATGGTCAGCGGGTTATAATACCACAGATTTACAGGGCTGCATCATTGGACATGCAAGCCATGAAAAGCTTCTTATGGACATTGCCAGCTGAAAAAAGTATATCTCAGAACAGAAACTCAACACCGATATTAGAGTTGCCAATGCCTGATGGTAAAATGGCAAAGTTCCGGGTATGGGAAAGCAGTATTCAAGAGCCTGGTTTAGAAGCAAAATTTCCTGACATTAAAACTTTTGCCGGCCAGGGAATTGATGACCCTTATGCCACCATTCGAATGGATTATAGTCCGTTCGGTTTTCATGCTCAGGTACTAACCGTTAACGGTAGTTTTTATATTGATCCTTATGCAAGAGGGGAAGTAAATAATTATATAAGTTACTATCGACAGGATCTTAAAAAGGCGAATACTTTTTTATGTGAGGTGCCGGATAATCCATCAACTGAAAGTCTTGTTACAGAAGCGGCTTGCAGAGGCACAGAATTAAGGACTTATCGCCTGGCAGTTGCTTGCACAGGAGAATATGCACAGGCTCCCGGAATTGCAGCCGGTGCTAACCCGGCTATTTTACATGCAGCTATTGTAACGTCTGTAAATAGAGTGGTAGGTGTTTATGAAAAAGAAATAGCAGTAAGGTTAGTATTAGTGGCTAATAATAATCTGGTAGAATTTTTAGATGCTGCTACTGATCCTTTCAATGGAAATAATAATTCTAATACACTGATTAATGAAAGCCAGGTTGTAATAGATGCCAATATTGGATTTGCGAATTATGATATAGGACATACGTTCAGCACTGGTGGCGGTGGTTTGGCACAACTTAATTCACCTTGTGGATCAAGCAAAGCAAGAGGTATTACAGGAAGCGGATCACCTACAGGAGATGCTTATGATATAGATTATGTAGCTCATGAAATGGGACACCAATTTGGAGGAAACCATTCTATGGCTGGTTGCGGTTCATCACCTACTTCTACAAAATATGAAGTTGGTAGCGGTACAACTATTCAGGCTTATGCTGGTATATGTGCTGGTGAAAATATTCAGCCTAACAGTGACCCCTACTTTCATGCTATCAGTTTTGATGAAATAAGCAATTTCGTATCGGGTTCTGGCAGTGCCTGCGGTGTATTTACTACAACAGGGAATACAATACCTGTTATTGGGGCATTGACAAATAATAATCTTAGTATCCCGGTTAGTACTCCATTTACATTAACAGGAACTGCAACCGATGCTGATGGGGATGCTTTAACGTATAATTGGGAACAATGGGATTTTAGCGGCACAAGAACCTGGAATTCTGGTGCGACTGCTGCTGCTGGTAACACGGATCCTTTATTTAAATCCCGTATTCCAAAAACAACAGGTAGCAGAACTTTTCCCGATATAGCCGTGATTCTTGCTGGTTATCCTGCTAACCCTGCTGCTACAATGGGTGGTTTAAAAGGGGAAACGTTGTCTCCCGTTTCCCGTCCGATGAAGTTTAAATTAACTGTAAGAGATAACCGTGCTGGTGGCGGTGGTGTTGCTTCAAGCGGAGCAGGAGGTTGCCAAAACTCAACTGTCTTCCAGGTAAATGTGGTAAGCACACCGGGCCCTTTTGCTGTTACAGCGCCAAACGGCGGTGAAACATATTTCGGCGGTTCATCACAAACAATAACATGGAATGTAGTGGGTACTGATCTGGCACCGATAAGTGTTGCTAACGTAAAAATTTCTTTATCAACTGATGGAGGCTTAACCTACCCGACAGTAATTACCAATAGTACACCGAATGATGGCTCTGAAGTATTGACAATACCTGCTGTAGTATCCACTACAGCAAGAATAAAAGTAGAAGCCCTTGGAAATATTTTCTTTGATATCTCTAATGCGAACTTCACTATCAATGCTGCACCAAATGGATTTACATTTAATGCAGCGGCGCCGGTTGTTTCAGCATGTCCTGCCGGAACTTCTATGCAGGCTACGTTGAGTGCTACTTATAACGGATCGTTTAACACAGCAATTAATCTTACTGCAAGTGGCAACCCCGTCGGAACAACTGTGGTATTTGGTACTAATCCATTAACTACCGCTACTACATCGACGACAATTACCCTTAATGGCACCAATACATTAAATGCTGGAATCTATACAGTTGTGGTTACCGGTATTGCCGGCGCCATTACACAAACAGCTAATGTTGTATTACAATA
>JANMFO010000333.1:0-4333 GCA_031374245.1 Chitinophagaceae bacterium
CACATGACTTTGCAAAAAATGTAAAAGCCTTAATTCAAAAAGAGTATTGGGGACTTTATAATATGGTTTGTGGCGGACAAACAAGTCGATTAGAGGTGGCTGGCGAGTTATTACAATTATTAAGCTTGTCAGATAAAGTAAAAATAACTGTTGTAACATCCGATTACTTTAAGGATGTTTATTTTGCCGAAAGGCCACCTTGTGAAAGATTAGTAAACCGTAAATTGGAACTCAGAAAACTTAACCTGATGCAGGATTGGCGTATAGCACTTAAGCAGTATATAAACCAATACTATCAAGGATATTTAGATTAATTTAATGGAAAAATTAAGAATAGCGGCCTTTGGTGGTTTTCGATCAATTCCGCCAAAAGCAGGTGCAGCTGGTTCGGATAAATTTGCGTTAGAATTATATCCAAGAATAGTTAGCAAGGGACACTCTTTGATAGCTTATAGCAGAATATATCCTGGGGATAATAGTAATCTTCATAACGATTACGAAGGGGTAAAAATAAAATATTTTAAGACGGTTAAAAGAGCAGGGTTTGATACGTTGGTGCATTCAGCAAAAGCCACTTTCGATGTGATATTTCGCAATACAGCAGATGTTGTTCATTTACATAGTGGGGCAAATAGTATCTGGGCTGTTTTTCTGCGATTAGCGGGTAAACGTGTTGTTATCAGCCAATTTGCAATGGATTGGAAGAGAGATAAATGGCCCTGGTACGGTAAACTTTTTTATAAAATTTCTAACTACCTTACTGCTTATTGTCCCAATTCTGTTGCTTTCGATAATGTATTTACAAAAGAATATTTCGAGAAAAAATTTAAACGGCAATATCAATTCATCCCGTATGGTTCAGAAGTAAAACCGCCTCCAGATAATACTGATATCTTAGAGAAACTCAGACTTAGGAAAGGCGAATATTTTTTATTTGTAGGCCGTTTTATACCAGACAAAGGTTTACATATTCTGGTAGCTGCTTTTGAGAAACTTAATACTGATAAAAAGCTTGTTTTAATTGGAGGTTCTCCTAACCCCAGCGAGTATGAATCAAGCATAAAAGCAGCAAAAGATAAAAGAATAATTTTTCCCGGTTATGTATATGGAGATGATACTAATATTTTAATGAAAAATGCTTATGCTTATATTCAGCCTTCTCTCATTGAAGGCCTTTCTCCTGTAATACTGACAGTTATGGGCTTGGGAACACCACTAATTTGTTCAGATATAATTGAGAATAAATTTATTTGTGGTGAGAACGCTATAACATTTAATTCAGGTGATAGTACAAGTCTTACAGAAAAGCTGCAATACTCAATATCTGATTATAATATATTGTTACAAAAATCAAAAACAGGAGAAATTGACATCAAGAGAAGATTTAATTGGGATAAGATTACAGACGAGTATATTGATTTATTAAAAAAACAAAAGAAAAAATAGTATGCTTAAAATTGCATTAATAGGAGCAGGTAAAATGGGGATATCACATTTATCAATACTTGGTGGTTATGCCAATGCGGATATAGTAGGAGTTTGTGACACTTCTAAAATAGTCACAGATTTTTTATCGAAGCAGGGAAAATTTGTGTGTTTTTCAGATTATAAAAAAATGATTGACAATGTTAAACCTGATGCAGTAGTAGTTGCAGTTCCAACAAAATTTCACTATAGTATAATAAAAGATTTGCTGGAAAGGAAAATTCATGTGTTTGCAGAAAAACCTTTTTGTCTTAACTATGAAGAAAGTGAAGAATTAGTAGCACTGGCAGCTAAAAATAAACTGGTTAATCAGGTTGGCTATCACAATAAATTTATTGGAACATTCAGAGAAGTAAAGAGGATTGTAGCCAGCGGTGCCTTGGGAGATATCTATCATTTTGTAGGTGAGTCTTACGGGCCGGTGGTTGTAAAAAAGAAAGCAGATACCTGGCGATCTGATCCTGCTGAAGGGGGTGGGTGTTTATTAGATTACGCATCTCATGTAATTGATTTAATTAACGATATACTTTCACCTATTCAAACAGCAAAGGGTACATTGCTTAAGTCAATTTATTCAGGAAAAGTAGAAGATGCAGTATATTCCTTACTGGAATTAGAGTCAAGTCAAACAGGATTGCTATCTGTTAACTGGAGTGATGAAACACATCGAAAAATGACCACATCTGTTACATTAGTTGGTACAAAGGGAAAACTTATCTCAGATGCTAATGAATTAAAAGTATATTTTAAAGATACGAATCTTCCTGATGGATATACAAAGGGATGGAATGTAAAGTACATAACTGATTTACAGGATGGCGTTGATTTTTATCTTAGAGGTGAGGAATATTCTGCGCAGTTAGATTATTTTGTAAAAGCAGCATCTGGTATGGTAGCTAATAGTATTAATACATTTGAAAGTGCTGCAAAAACAGATAAAGCGATTTCGATAATTAGAAAAAGTTCAAAATAAAAACCCAATGGAAAGAATTCTTTTTGGAGATAATCAGTTTTTCGCAGTTAATCATATTTCTGATGAAAAGTCCCGTGCACAATCTATAAAATTTAAAGATGATGCGGCAATTATTAAAGTGCTAGATGATGCTATCAGCTGTGGGATTAACACTTTTATGTGTACTACGCATGATAGGATTGCTAATATTTGTAATATTATCCGGCAGAATCCTGAAAAGTATAAAGAGTTTAAAATTTTTCCTTGCATGCCATATGCACATAAATATGCAAATGCAGTTACTGAATTAGGTATTGCCGGAACATTGAAGCAATATGTACCGGGAAATATTTTCGGATCGTTATTTAAGGGAGGAATGGCATATCTTACAAAAGATTATGAATCTATCATGGAATTAATGATAGATGCTGAGATGAAAATGTTTAAAGGAATAAATACACCGGTAGTTTTTCTTCAAAACGTTATTACCGATTTATTATTAGGATTGAGGGCATATGATGTGTTAATATCGTTCCATACTTATATTAAGAAAAAATATAACGCAGAAGCAGGTTTTATTACTATGAATATGCCCAAGTTGGTTGCAATCCTTACGGAACGGGGAATAGATAACCCTATCGTTTGTGCTTCGATTAACAAGGCGGGTTTTAGGATGTCAGGGGGGAAGGATATTTATGAAGAAACATTAAAAACAAAAAAATTCCGGGCTGTTGCAATGCAGGTTCTGGGAGGAGGAGCTATTCACCCTAAGGAAGCTATTCAATATGTTTGTAGTTTACCAAATATTGAATCAATATTATTTGGTGCTTCTTCAGTAGCTAATATTAAGTCGACCTCTTCTATGATAAATGAGTTTGATAAAAATAATAGTCAGTGATGACAGCTTTTTCAAATATTCAATTAAATCAAGAAGTAATGTATCCATGTAGAAGAGAAATATAAGTATTTTTGGTATCAATTATTTATCTAATTAAATAGCCCAGATATTTTAAGATTTGCGAAATTTAAGCATAGAAAGTATATAGTACCAGTTTGAATAATAGTATAAGTAAAAAATAAAAATCTAGTTTTATAGATTATAATATTCAATAGTAGTAAATTTTGGTTGTAAAAATTTACTACTATCTACAGACTAGTATATCATCAGGATAAATTTTAATAAATTACACTTCATGTTCACCGGTAATAAAAGCCTCTTTAGATTTTTTTTTACGGGGATGGATCTTTTTGCAATTAATGCGGTTAACCTGGTATTAGTTAAAATGGTCGACCGTATTAATGGAAGCGGGCAGGAGTATATATTATTTTTTCTGATTACAAATATGGTCTGGTTATTTTCTGCTTTTGTTAATGCTGTTTACACAAATAATAATTATTTTAATTTCGAAAATTTTGCCAAACAATCATTAAAAGCTTTTATCCTGTTCATTGTTTTAATGTTGTTCTTTATTTTTCTTTATAATTATAATTATTCCCGTTTGTTTGTAATTCTGAATTTTATTGGATTTGGGGTTACAATTTTATTAACAAGACTTTTATTTTTGATGACAGCATCAGTAAGTTGAAATGGAAAATGACGGGTGAAACAAAAACCATTTTGAATCATACCTGCATGAAAGCATTGGCCACGAGGATCAGCACACAAATGCGGATGACCATGGATAATGGCAAAATGGAACGCAAAGAAATACAGGATACATCCAATATTGTTGCATGGTTTACAAATGACATTCCTGTTTCTGCCGGGCCCGGCGAATACCAGGGACAGTTACCGGGTTTGATCCTTGAAATGGATGTCAATAATGGACGCCAGACATATATGGCAAAGAGCATTTCTGAAAAAGCTGATCTGGCCATTATCAAAGAACCGACCGG
>JANMFO010000339.1:0-4588 GCA_031374245.1 Chitinophagaceae bacterium
AAAGCCATCCAGTATATGTCATTGGGTATACCGGCTGTAGTTTCCCCGGTTGGGGTAAACACAGCTATAGTGGATGAAGGGGTTAATGGTTTTATTGCTGATGCACCGGGTGAATGGGAAAAAAAGCTGGTGTTATTATTAACTGACACTGAGCTAAGGGCCGCAATGGGCAGGGCTGCCAGGCAAAAAATTGAAAGGAAATACTCGGTGACGGCGACCGAACAATTATTTTTTGAACTTTTCAACTGATCTTATACCAATGAGACATTAAAAAGTGACTGTCATCCTGAGCTTGTCGAAGGATGATTCAAAAAACTTCGATACCCTTCGATAAAATTAGGGTCGTGACATTCCCCCTAAACATTATTTTTAATGTCTGATAGGTATTATTTTTAACTACAGGTAATCCCTGTAGCATTTTACAGCGTTTCTTTCGCTGCAATAGTTAGCATATGGTATTGATAGTCCGTTTTTTTACAGCTTCTGATCTGTTTTTGTTTCCATTATGCTGCATGGTTTTATTTTATATTATAAAAAACCGTGCTAACAAAAATGCCGATCCTAAAATCAGGCGGCTTTATTACCGTGCTTTCTATTTCAAGCTTATTGTGGTTGTTTTATTTACTTTGATCACTGAGTTTTATTTTAAAGGTGGAGATACGTCACTTTTTTACCAGGCAACTAAAGACCTCAGGGCAGCCATTGCAGATAACCCGGACAATTTCTGGTTGATTTTAAAAACCAATAAATTAATAATTAAAAGTCCCCTCTTCGATTATTTCTATTATGACAACTATGAATTCGACCTCACCTGGAATTACATGATTTCTACAGCTAATTTTTATCCCCCAAAGGTGGCGCTGATACCCTCTTTTTTGTTTGGGAACAGCTATATCTGTATTAATATGTGTATTGCCTTCTTTGCATTAGGTGGGGGAATACGTTTATTCAAAACCTTTTATCATTTCTATCCTAAACTGTATCGTGAACTGGCACTTGCCTGTCTTTTTTTGCCGGGTGTGGCATTCTGGAGTGCCGGTTTATTGAAAGACCCTATCACATTTGGTTGTGTGGGCTATATAACCTACGCCATCCTGAATATTTTTATAAAAAAGAAAAATATTATCTCTTCCATCGCCTGGATTGTTGTAGGGGGAATTCTTATTTATTTTATTAAAGCATATATTTTACTGGTATTGTTAATGAGCCTGCTTATCTGGTTATTTGCTGAGTTTAATTCATTGGTAGAAAATAAAGTGCTCCGCAGCATTTTTGCCGGGTTAACGCTGGCAGCCAGTGCTGTGGTAGTTTATTTATTGCTGAACTATTTTACTACGCTTGAAGCCGCACAGCAATACCAACTGGATAATATTACCGGCAATGCGGAAGTACAGCGCAAATTGTATGCAGATATTGCCCTTAATAAAAAGGACTCCCATTTTGAGATTGGTACTTCCAACCCGGCACTAATGGTATTAGGGGGTGTTTCAGCCACTTTTTACCGTCCTTTCCCCTGGGAAGTGAGTTCACCCATCATCCTGCTTTCAGCAATGGAGTCAATGGTTTTTTTGTTGTTAACGTTGGGCTTTATATTTAAAAAAGGCATTAAAAAATTCTTCACCGTTCCTTTTTCCGATCCCCGGATATTAATGTGCTTTGTTTTTGCTTTTGCTTTTGCGGCGGCAATAGGTACCGCTACCGCAAACTTTGGTGCCTTATCAAGGTATAAGATTCCGTGCATGCCTTTTTATCTTATTATGATAATACTGATGTACTGGAAAACAAACCTGGCATATCCGCAGTGGTTCAATAAAATATTAAACTTTATAGTCCCTCCCCGGTAATCATTATGTGTGGTATAGCAGGCCCGGTTAATTGCCTATTATGTGTCCGGCAATACATTTCGTCAACCATCACTTTCGCTTCTCTTACTTTTATTAATAAATTGCAAAAAAAATAAACATCAGTGATAAAAAAAGGGCATATGCTCCGGACCATTTTCGCACTGGAAGTTTGGTATAAGAAATGTTATTTACCCTATGCCTAAGTTAATCCGCATTACAACTGCGCCGCTCTCTTTGAAATACTTACTCTCTAACCAGATGAAGTACATGAATGAAAATGGTTTTGAGGTTATCATGGTAAGCAGCGACGGGAAAGAATGGCCGGATTTGGTAGCGAATGAAAAATGTGAACATCGTATTGTACACATGACAAGAAAGATTACCCCTTTCCAGGATCTGAAATCTTTGTGGCAATTATACCGGCTCTTTAAAAAAGAAAAACCAGACATCGTTCATTCACACACACCCAAAGGAGGACTGCTCGGTATGCTGGCGGCAAAGATGGCCGGGGTTAAAATTCGCATACACACCATTGCCGGCTTGCGGTTTATGACGGCTACGGGAACAACCAAAAAGATATTGGTGTTTATGGAAAAACTTACCGCCAGAGCAGCACACCATGTCTGGCCCAATAGCTATTCATTACTTAATTATATACGGCAGCATAAACTGGTTAGCGAAAAGAAATTGCAGGTAATTGGCCATGGTTCCAGTAATGGTGTTGATCTGAACCGTTATTCTGCAGCTGCATTAAAACCGGAAAAGATCAGAGAGATAAAAAAGCTGCTCAATTATGACGACAATCTTTGTTATTTACTGAACATGGGACGCATTGTAAAAGATAAGGGGGTGGACGAAGTGTTTAAGGCATTTAAAGTTGTACATGCAGCTAACCCCAAACTCCGGCTTATTGTTCTTGGTGCTTTTGAAGATGATCTGGATCCTATTTCTGATGAAGCAAGAGAAACCTTAAAAACCCATCCTGCTATCATTCATATCGACTGGAGTGATCATGTGGAGTATTTTATGCACCTGTCACATCTGCTTGTTCATGCTTCTTACCGGGAAGGATTTCCTAATACATTATTACAAACAGGTGCTATGGGCTGCCCGATTGTTTGCTCTGCCATTGAAGGTAGTGTGGATATTGTAACACATACCGAAACCGGTTTGTTATTTCAACCACGGAATACAGAAGACCTGCTGGAAAAACTGCAATATGCACTGGCTCACCCGGATACGATGAAAGGGTATGCAACCAACCTGAGGACTAAAATTGAAAAATATTTCAGCCAGTCTTACCTTCATGCCTGTATGAAAGAAAAATATCTTGAACTGCTGAACAAAAATTGATTGTATGAAGAAGCCTGTTGCAATTATTGGTTACTCTGGTCATGCACATACGGGGGTTGATATTCTAACGGCCTGCGGCTATGAAGTAACAGCGTATTGTGATAATGAAGAAAAGAAACAAAACCCTTTCAACCTCATCTATCTCGGGTCTGAAATGGATCCTCTTGTACTGGAGAAATTAAAACTGTACGATTATTTTATCGGGGTTGGCAATAATAATATAGTGCGCCGGAAAATTTATGAGGCTGTTTCACCCATACTTGGCGAACCGGTAAATGCTATTCATCCATCAGCAGTTATTTCTCCTTCTGTAAAAATGAAATTTGGCCATTTTATTTCAGCCAATGTGTCTATCAATGCAGTTACAGAACTGGGCATGACCGCAGTGTGCAATACCGGCAGTGTTATTGAACATGGCTGTATTATTGGAGATTTCACCTTCATTGCCCCCGGTGCTGTGTTATGTGGTGATGTAACGATTGGCGAAAATACTTTTGTAGGTGCCAACTCAGTGATAAAACAAGGGGTAAGAGTTGGAAAGAATGTAACGATTGGTGCCGGCAGTGTTATTTTAAACGATATTCCTGATAATGCAACCGTAGTTGGTAACCCCGGACGTATTATTTCTGCCTGATTAAAGCAGTATCTTTATAGCTGTTAATTAATTATACCAATCAAGTACCCTCTTACCGTTATTACTTAGAATATGGAAACAGTAACACAACAAATTTCCCGCAGCCCGATAACTAATAAAGAATATCTGTTGCCGCTGAAAGTGGATGATAGGGAAGGTATAGATCAATTCATTTCATTACACCCGGATAAAAAGGTAGTAGTAGTACAGGGCCTTGGTTTTGTAGGATCGGTAATGGGTCTTGTAGTGGCCAATGCATTAACAGAAGAGTATGCTGTTATTGGTATTGATTTGCCTTCTGTTGCTTCTTACTGGAAAATATGTTCGATAAATGAAGGGGTATTTCCAGTACTGGCAAGCGATCCAAAGATCAGCGAGTATTACGAAAACAGCCGGCAGAAAAAAAACTATTATGCAACATACGATCCTTATGTATATAGTTGCGCAGATGTTATAGTAGTAGACATTAACCTTGATGTAAAAAAGCAACCTGCTTCCGGAAAAGATAGTAACGATTATATTGTAGACCTTACTCCTTTTAAAAAAGCGATTGAAAGTATTGGAAATAACTGTAAACCGGATGTGCTGGTTTTGGTTGAAACAACAGTGCCCCCAGGTACTTCAGAAAAAGTGGTAAAACCATTATTAAAAGAATGTTTGGAGAAAAGAGGTTTGCCGGTTGATGAATTAAAAGTTGCCCATTCTTATGAAAGAGTAATGCCGGGGCCGAAGTATATTGACTCCATTCAGAATTTCT
>JANMFO010000350.1:0-8813 GCA_031374245.1 Chitinophagaceae bacterium
CAAAAGCAATGGCACTTTCATTAAAGTTTTTTGTATTGCTGTAAATGCAGCTAAGCCTTCCTAATTGACGGCGGATAAAATTTAGTTCCCCTACTGCCCTTTCATAACATTCTCCGCATGCTTGATTTCCTGCACAGGTTGATGGCATCATAGACCCGCCACTTGCTGCAAAATCGGGAGCACAGGCGCCGGGTTCAAAATTCTGGATCGTATTCCATTCGTTTCTCCGGTCATCCAGCCACTCCATATATTCCTGCAGGTTTCCGATCGCATTATCAATAGCTTCCCGGTCATCAGCTTCAGCATTCCGCTGCGCTTCATTACCATCATGCTGGTCTTCATTGCCCTGAATTACAGGGTCATTCTGATCTGGTTCTTGTGCATTTATTGAAATTGATAAAAGCACTACTGATAAAAACAGGATTACTTTTTTCATACTTTTTTGTTTTTAAGTTTAAATAACAGGAATGCTATGATGAGTACTGCAACAACACCAATGATAATGACCAGCATGTTCTTCTTAAACCAACCACCGCCATTCAAAGATTTGGCATCGCCATTTTTAAAAACTGATGGCATCTCAATCTTCATTTCATCACCTGTCCATACCAGCAACACATATCTTACTGGTTTTTTATTGGCGATAACCATAATACCGAAATCCCCTTCGGTTTTAAAGTTGCTTTTCCATATACTTTTTCCTTTGACAGCCCCTGTCTGATGAAAAGTGTGCCAGTTCTCTTTGCACAAATTCACTTTGATATCTGCACCGGGATCGGCAGAGTTAAGGCTGAAGTACGTTGGGGAATACATACTCAGCCCTTTGATGAAATAATACATCGTATCTTTTTCCTGGCTTAATGTATTCATACTGATTTTTCCTTTTGCTGTATCACTCCCTTCTTTTTTGTATTCTGTAAAATTCAATTCAACAGGCTGAACACTTTCGTTCAGGTTGAATGGCTGTGCAAATAAATCAGTGTAACTAAAAAGAAAAGATGTAACTACAATAAACAGGCAGGTTTTTATATTCATTTTCCTATTATTTAAAAGGACAAAAAAAATACATTTTTAGGAGTTAAAGCAGAAAATTTAACATTAAGGCTGGTTTCTGGTCATAAAAATTACAAATAATATATGAATGGTGCAACAGTTAACTTTACAGGATGAATTCAACTCATCCTATTGTTCTTTTTGACGGTGTATGCAATTTCTGCAATGGGATGGTAAATTTTGCTATCCGCAACGACAGGAAAGCAAAATTGAAGTTTACGCCGCTGCAATCTGACACAGCACAGCAACTGAAGTCACAGTTTAATATACCCCCATCTACTGACTCGGTTATTCTGGTAGAGAATGGCAAAGTTTACACTTATGCCAGGGCTGCAATAAGAATCACAAAGTATTTGGACTGGCCTGTCAGAATGATGTATGCATTTATTATTATACCACCGTTTATCTGTCAGCCTTTTTACAAATGGGTTGCCCGTAACCGATACAAATGGTTTGGGAAAAAAGAAAGCTGCATGATCCCCACACCAGAATTCAGAGAAAGATTTATTGATTAGATTACCGGGAATTAATCGCTGTAACTACCTTATCAATATTTAAAGCCCCATAATTAAAAGTATGCCTGGTGCCATCCGTTAAAGTAAGTATAGCTTTTTTTGCCAGAAAACTTTTCTCTACCTGCACATCTGTTATATCTGCTTTATTTATTTCAAGATAGCCTTCACTACCCCATTTAATAAACATAGCTTCAGATAACAATCCATTTGCCGACACATCATACTTTGCATCATAGAGGAGTCGCTTGTTAGTTATAGTCAGTTTGCCATTATACTTTCCCCCGCCAGGTGGAATATAAAGCAAGGTCCATGTATCAATTACTTGTTCATCCGGCAATAAATTAAAAGGTAGTTTTGACATGATGATTTAGTTTGACTTAAAGTTATTGTATTTCTATCTCTCCCTTCATATAAAATACACACTGGCCACCCATTATTACCCTCTCTCCTTTTTGCTCACAATAAATTGTGCCACCTCTTTGTGATAATTGTTTGGCAATCATCTTTTTCTTTCCCAGTTTATCACTCCAGAAAGGAATCAATTGTGAATGAGCCGAGCCTGTAACCGGATCTTCGTCAATACCAGAAGTAGGCGCAAAAAAACGGGATACAAAATCAACTTCTTTACCGGGTGCTGTAATAATGATCATCCTTTCTACCCTTCGCATCAATGAAAAATCAGGATTGCATTTCTTCACGGCTTCTTCGTTTATTAATTCAATGATGTATTCCCTGTTCGTATAGACTCCGGCAATTTCAGGATTACCAAGAGATGTAAGTAATTCATCCGGGTAGTCTTCTATTCGTTCCGGTTTCCAGGAAGGAAAATCCATTTCAAGCAACCCTTTCTTTTTTGTAACCGTGAGTAACCCGCTTTTTGAATTAAATATTATTTTTTTCTTCTTCGTTTTCAGCACTTCAAAAATAACATATGCTGAGGCCAGGGTGGCATGGCCGCAAAGATTGATTTCCAGTGTCGGGGTAAACCATCGGATATCAAAATCGGCCTTTTTATTTTTGGAGGGAACAAAAAATACTGTTTCTGCCAGATTATTTTCCATAGCCAATTTTTGCATAAGTTCATCGTCAATCCATTTCTTTAATGGTATTACCGCCGCCGGATTGCCCCCAAATAAATGATTGGTAAATGCATCAATCTGGTAAATAGTCAGTTTCATTGCTTTTAAGTTGAATTATGAAAAATTTAAACTGTTTCAAAAGTAAATAACCCGCCTCACTTGAAACGGGTTATACAATCATTTGTTCTGACAGGGTTATTTACTGTCTTTTTCTTTCTCCTTATCGAGCCGGAAAGATACTTTGCAGATAACACCGTAAGATTTTATTTTTCCATCCTTCACATGTACTTTCATATCTTTTATCCAGACTGAGTCCACATTACGGATAGTTTTGGAAGCTTCTTTTACTGCCTGTTTTACGGCATCATCAAAACTCTTTTCAGAGGAAGCAATCAGTTCAATAACTTTTACAACACCCATACAAACAATTTTAATATAAAAAATAGGTTTCATTTAAAGATACTACAAATTGGCAATATTTACTTTTGTCCTTAAAACGATTGCTATCTTTCCTATTCACCCTTAAATATACCTGAATCAGGGTATTTTTCTTCTAACATTAAATAAAGCAGTTGCCATTTACTAATTTACACCAGTATAATTAGCGGTAACGGTTATCTTTAATATCAGAAACCTTCACTATGAAATTCATTACTACAATCTTTTTTCTGGCAATTGGTATGCAAGTTTTTGCCCAGGGGAAAAGAGCCAGTGTATTTGTCCCGGCTACTTCTAACGCTGTTAATGAAGCTATGCTTGCTGATGCATTGGATAAGCAAGGATTTTCCAAAGAATTAATCCTTGTTAATGCCGACGCTAAGGCCAAGGCTACTTTTATAAATTCTCTTACAACTGCTTTGCAAAGCACAAAAAAAGGAAACTTCCTGTTGCTATACTTCTACCAACCAGTTATTATCCATCAACCCGAAAATGAAGCAGTGTTATTATTTGATTCAGCACAGCAGCAATATATTTCTTTTAATGAGTTGGGTAATTTGATAAAAGCGGCTGCTAAAAATATAAACGACCCGGCTGCTTTTTTCTGCATTTTCGATAGTGATTTATCTGCTATTAATAATGATGCAACAAAAAATATTTTTATCAGCAACGCTACCTCATTGAATGGACTGTTTGCTGCGCAACCCGGCGAAACAACTATTACTTCTGGTAAATCAGCTTTGTTCACCAAATCATTTTGCGAAGCCATTACTTCGGGGTCATCTTTTATTTCCACTTATCAGGATTTATTGCAGGGCATAGAAAAAAAAATCATTCTGCATACGACCAGGCAACGCCCTTTTCTTTATTACACTGGCGCCAAATCCTCCTTATTCAATAATCGTTTTATAAAAAGTCCGGTCTCTTTTACCATTAAATCGCAACCGGATAATAACACGGTAATTATTAATGCAGGCCAAAATATGACAATACTTCCCGGTACTGTTATCAATTTCTATCCCCAAAATGAGATGGATACTTCAAAAAAAATAGTTGCCAGTGGCCTTGTTTCCGCCAGCAATGATTTAACTGCTACCGTTAAATTATCGAAACCATTTGCCGATGCCAATATGCTATGGGCTTTTGCCAGCTGGAATGAAAAAGAGAATGCTACTATTAACCCGTTGACGTTTAACACCAATTTTTCGCAGACCGATAATGCACAAAAGAATAAATATTTCGAAGCTATTGTGAATGGAATAAAAGAAGACCACCGGCTGCAGCAATATGTAAAATTTGTATCAACCGGTGGTGATTTGCAGATTAGCAATATCGGGCTGATGTCGAAAGATTCCATCTCCTGCACAGTGGTGAACCCCCGCACCGGACGACCGCTGAAAGATTTTTACTATTCTGCCAAAACAAAAGATATTATTTACAGCACCGGCGGTGATAACAAATATTCCGAAGTAGGCGAATACTTAGTAAACAGTGCCGAATGGCAATACTTGTGCAAACTACATAATGCTATTCCGGAGTTGCAGGCAGATGTCTCCTTTAAAAATGTAAACAATAAGGAAATACAAAAAGAAAACGGCGACCCGGTGGTGTATGAAAATGATGAGCTAAAATTAGTATTACACAATCCGCATGCAAAAAAAATATACTTTTCTATCATCGCCTTACGAACTGATAAATCAATCAAATTATTATACCCCGGCCTTGGTGAAGAAGCATCAGCTTATCAAATTTTACCGGGGCAAACTTTTACATCGGAGAACATCATATTACCTCCGGTATTCGGGTTGGAGAAACTAAAAATTGTTACCAGTACAGAGCCGGTGGATGTAGCAGAATTGCGGGAAAAAAATATCCTTACCCGGAAAAAAGAAAAATCTTCTTCCTTTCTTCCGGAATATGTCAACATTCAGGATTTTGATTATGAAATACGCAGCCGTATTTATGCAACTCAAAAATCAGGTAAAAAAATACAACTACAGCCAGCAGTGACTGACAAAAAAATAATCATTAAAAACCCTTCTGTTGAAAAAATATATTTCAATATACTTCAGCTTGCTGAAAATGGCGACTATGCCACTCTCCTGCCGAATAAAAATTATCCTGCTACGGATTGTGCCATTGACCCATTGGTTAGTTCCACATTTAACTTCGGGAACAGTATTGAAAAAAATATTCAATTGATAACCGTATATGCTGACAGACCTTTTTTATTGTCACAATACCAGTCCGACAGCAAACCTGTAAACGAATTGCTGGTTGACATTATCAGAACTGGCCGGATACCCGGTTCCCCCCTCAATAAAATTTCGCTGACGCAACAATTATACTCCGAAAAAAATACAGCAGCCACCCGTGGAACTGCTATCGTTATCAAATTAGTAAGTCCTAAAATAACACCTGACAAAAGCTCAACGCAACAGGCGACAACAGAAGAATACACCATTAATGGCTTTGCCCTTACGGAAGATAATAATGCAGTAAAATCAGTGAAAGTAAACGGGGAAGAAGTGGACTATGATAAGACCTTAAAATTTTTTGATAAAATAATACAATTAACACCCGGTAACAATAAAGTAGTAATAGAAGCAACGGATGATAAAGGTTTTACCGAATCAAAAATTCTGGAAGTACTGCTGCCGCAAAAAAATTCAGATGCTACGGCGAAAGGAACTAATTATTTTCTTGGTATTGGTATAGATAAATACGAGGTGTGGCCACCTCTCTTCAATGCCAGAAATGATATTGACAGCATGTCAAAATTATTACAGGCAAAATTTGGTTATCAAACGGCAAATATAAAAACGCTGATAGATACGGCAGCCACCCGAAAAAATATTATAAAGCAAATCCGGACTTATTTAGTGTCTGCAAAACCAAATGACAATATCATCATTTATTTTTCCGGGCATGGCAATAAGGATCAGTTGTCAGATGGCGACTATTATTTTATTCCCAGTGATGGGGAGGCAGATGATGTAAGCTCCAATGTAAAATCCACTGACATCATGGATAATTTTAAAAACATAAAAGCTAAGCACTGCCTGCTGATAATGGATGCCTGTTTTTCCGGCTTAATAAGCAATTCTATTAATAAACAACAGATTTCCATTGGCAACGCTAATAAAAACCCCGCTGACCTGCCTTCAAAATGGATTATCACATCTGGTCGTGCTACCAAAGTATCAGATGGTGTGCCCGGCACCAACAGCCCTTTCGCTTCCGTTATGCTTAGTTATTTAAAAGACAATACCGACGAATCCAAATTAACTATCAGCAAATTGATTGACTACCTGAAAGACAATGTCCCAAAATTCAACAAGCAGCAAATTCCTTTTGGAACATCCATTTCCGGAGAGGGGGAATTAAATTTCAGGATTGCGAATTAATTCCGCAGCCAATTATTTCAAAATAAACTCTGGCTTAATCGTTAGTTGAAGAAATGTCCATTGCCCGTTCAACTTACTGGTGCCGGGGCTAATTCCTTTTGCATACTCCATCGTTTTATTGGCGAATAGCAAGCTGCCGCCCCATTCTAACGTAGTTATTTTGTTTAAGCTGTAAATAAGCACTGCATCCACTTCAGTACCCAGCGAAGAAGGTAACACGTTGTTACTATTGTCTTTCATTTTATCAGCCAATGTAAAATAATGGTACTTGAGTGCTAACACTAATCGTTTGTTTTCACTGCTATATTGTATTTTAAAATGAGGATTCAGTAATCCACCGGGTGCAGAGCCGGTGCTGGAATAAAAGAAATCCATATAGCCCCAGCTTTCATGCGGGGAGCCATACAAGGGGTCAAACCGGTGATTGGTAGATGAAGGAGTTACTGCATCATTGCCGCTCAGGTAATCAATGCCAGCACTCAGCGTAAATTTGTTTACTCCAAAATCTACATTGCCATAAGCCATTAAAGCACTCAGCTTATTTCCATTCAAATCCTTACCACCCTGGTAATAAACACCGCCGGTGATAGTTGTATTTTTTTTCTTTCCTGATTTACTATTCAAAAATAATCCGGTGGTTACCCGTCCATAAACTCCCTTCTGATTGTAATGGTATCCATACACATAACCGGGCAAATTATTAACGGAAGAAGTTTGCACGGAGTCTAGTTTACTTTTTCCAAATTGATCGGCCAGTAACAAGCCACTAATTTTTGTTTCGCCAGTTGATTTAGCTATGTATAAATATTGCAATGATTTGTATATCAGCATCTGTCTGTTGGTAGAAGCCGGATTAACAACAGCCGGGCTACCCGTCTTAGAACTAAAGCCTGTGTTATCCACCAATGGTAAATAGCCAGCAGGTGATGCGACTAAAAAGCCCTTACTATCCTTTAGCGTTGGAGGAATGTTGGCAGGGGTGTAATAATTACCATTATAATTAAACGCATCTGTATTTCTATTGAAGGCAAAACCGGCATCTGCCTGCCACCCTTTATTCAGTAGTTTAAAAACAAGCACATCATGCCGGCGGGCCTGTTGTGCCCAGTCATGATTACCGAGTAAGCGGCCATCATCATAGTTTAGTTCTTGCCGTCCTGTTTTTATACTAAAATATTCTATTGCTGATTTTTGGGGAGCACCATCTTTTTCATTTGTTAAAATAACTTCTGCCCATGCTTCATGCACACCCAACTTTGCACCATCGGCAGTGCTGATGGTAGAAGCATCTTGTCCCCACACTCTTACATCCTGAAGGGTGGTGTGAAAAATCACCCTGCTTTGTTTATAACCAAAAGATAGCCGGGTACGTTGTGATAAAAAAAATGCCGGGTCGTTATTTGTGGGGCGAAGTGTACCGGTCCCGTTTCTGAATTCTGCTCTGGTACGCAATTGTCCGCCTAATGTAACCTGTGCAGTGGCGGTATAAGTTGTAAAAAGTGCAACTAAGACTGTAGATACACCAAAATGAATTTTCATACCTATATGCAGTTGATAGTTCAGATAAATATACATTTTTTATGCCGCTTAAACAGCAGCCGCAATTAATATTCCTTCATCATTTAGCAAGTGGTAATGAAAATAAAATTGTGATAATAAATCACTCCGCCATCATATTCTTAATAACCGCTTCAATTTCTTCAGCATTGGGTTTGCTGAAATAGTCACCATCACTTCCATAAGCCGGGCGATGGGCTTTACCAGTAATGGTTCTTGGTGCCACATCAAGGTATTTATAACCACCCTGTTGCTCCATCACATTATTAAACATATAAGCTGCCGCACCACCGGGTACATCTTCATCTACAAAAACAATTCGGTTGGTTTTTTTCAGCGATTCGAGAATACTATGATTAATATCAAAAGGTAAGAGTGTTTGCACATCAATTATCTCACAACTTATTCCCT
Source organism: Chitinophagaceae bacterium (assembly GCA_031374245.1). GTDB lineage: Bacteria > Bacteroidota > Bacteroidia > Chitinophagales > Chitinophagaceae > JJ008. The sequence goes on from JANMFO010000350.1 coordinate 8,461, forward strand.
TTACCTCAAGCATATTTGCAGCATCCTGAATAATGCGAAGCGTGGAGCCATAAGAAACAATCGTTATATCGGTACCTTCTTTTATTACTTCCGGCACACCTAATGGAACAGTAAACGTTGATAAGTTAGATGGTAATTTTTCTTTAAGGCGATAGCCATTCAGGCATTCAATAACTAATGCAGGGTCATTACCCTGTAATAATGTATTATACATACCCACTGCCTGTGTCATATTTCTTGGCACACATACATACAAACCCCGCAGCGAATTTATTATCATTAGCAATTTTGTTAACCTTGAAGGTCCTTCAGAATCATTGAAGGCCAATTATTACTGCAAACACCCTCGCAAG
>JANMFO010000379.1:0-14349 GCA_031374245.1 Chitinophagaceae bacterium
GAAAAGGGTAACAAGCTTTATTTTTAGTTTTCCGAATTTGTCTGTCGCAGTCTGAATATTATCGCATCCAACTTCTCCTTTATATTGGGAAAGTTATCAGGAAAAACAATTTCGCCGTTCCATTAAAACAATGTCGCATACTGGTAAAACGCTGCATAAATTGCCATATTGGTCATGATATGACAAATATGTTAGTTCTGAACTTCTTTGCCCCGGTTGTGTCGTACTAAGGAAATAATGAAGATCTTAAGTATTACTGACAGTCAGTAAGCGTTAGTTTGATAAGTATTTACACTTACTGCCTTCTATTGGTATTAAAGGTGTTTAAGAATCGCTACACTGGATTCAGAGGTCTGTAATTGAGCAGCATCAAGAAAATGGGGGATTTGCTTCTTTTTTTGAGTAAAACTTTATATAATTACAACTGATTTGGCACTGTTGTTGTTATTTTTTCTTTAATAAAATCTAAGCGTATGATGACCATCACAATTGTTACATGCCTGATGTTTTTTGCCTTTTTTATTGGCTCACTTGTGCTAATTAAAAATGAGGCTCAGAGAAGTAGGTAAGTTTTTATAAGATAATGGAGTCATTATTTTATAAGCTTAGCTAAAAAAAATTAAAAGAAAAGCTCCGCAATATCTGCGGGGTTTTTTTTATTTCTTAACGGTGAGAGAACCGCGACTTTTCCGCTAATTCTAAAGGAATAATTTATTACAGATAATTCAAAAATTACAGGCATCCCTTTGCACAATTCATAGCGAGTATATACTTAGGGCAAGGAAGAGAAATTTCTACATTTAATAACTATCATATATTGAACGGGCAGATGCATTTGTGAATATTTCCCATACAGTTCTACAATAGCCTGATATCATATAAAAGCGTTTAGTATTTTCATTCTGATATAAGAAAGTCAGTCGTTTCAATGAAGCACTTCTTACTATCAGAGTTTTGAGCATTGATAAGTTCTCCACTGAAAAGTGGTACGGATTATTATGGCACCTCCCTGGTTTTTTAACCGGGGATTTTTTGTGCCCCGACTTTCCTTGCAGCGATTATTGTTTTTAAAATAAATATTCTCAAATATAAATCAGCGATTGGAAGAGTGCTGTCGCTGGTTCTTACTTCCTGCTTCTATTTTAGTATAAACATCCTCACAATCTTTTGTTTAGAAAATCATAAAGAAATGTTGCCTCCACTCCCTGTTTCATAAAACTTTGTTGTAACGGCTTCACGGTATTGGCTGGTATTCTTCATCAATGTAATTTTTCACTTCCTTAAAATACTAAAGCCTATTTGATGCTTCTCTACACTTAACCAACAACAAAAACACTGGTTACGCCGCCCGACAATGGATAAATTTCTGTTTACCGACGGAACGAATGGTGTGAAGGAAGTACAATCGCAACAAGAGTTACAAATACTGATTGAATCTGCTGAACAACCGGATAAAATCAGGATATGGCTATTCAGCAGTAATGAATGGATAAGCTATGCTGCATTTCGCAAACAAGTTCCTGCTATTAATAAAAAAGATAAGGCTGTTGCTGCAGTTGCTAAAACTGTACCTGTCAAAAAGAGCCGTAATGGCTGGGTAAAGAAAATGCTTTATATAGCCGCTGCTGTTGCCGGCGTATTTCTTATTGTCAATTTCACCAAAATAAAATGGAAAAAAGCAGAGCCGGTAAATATATCGGCTGCCAGACCAGACAATGTTCCTGCAATGGATATGGATTCATTGATATGGGAGATTGAAGAAAGCCGTGGACAAATAATAGATAAGAATACAAAAAATAACCTTCGCCTTCGCAATACATGGCCCGACAGAATAGAATTGAAACTCCATTCCGAAAGAGAGACGAGCAACTCATCTTCCCGTTATTTTAATGTTGATATTTCCATTGATAACAGCACTGGTTTCAACCTGGATAATGCTGTGGTGAAATTATTGGTATGGAAGAATAATAAAGTGAACAGCACCGATACACTTCGCTTTACTAATATCCGCTACGATAAATTACTGACAAGACAATTGGATAATACTTACCGTGGCGATAGTATTTCTGTAATGTTTGAATCTATTAAAGCAAAGGCATTTAATTTCTGTTATTCAGCAACAACAAAAAATAACTCTGGTAATTATAATGACCGGTGGTTTTGCCGGGAATAGCTCATAACTCTTAACTCGAAACTTATATTATGGCTCTCTACTATCTTCCTGTACTTATCAGAAGCGACAGATACTTTGTTGCGAGATTGGAGCATTCTAATAAGAAAGTTCAGGAAACAGATTTCAACTTTGTAGTTCATGCTGAAGACAGTGTGCTTACTCCGTTATTGACGATTGAAGACCCTTGTAAAATTGTATTGAACCAGATGGCTCCATCTGACAGACAGGATATTCCGTTACGGGAATGTCATATTTCATTACGAAAAGTGGGTAGTGATTTTGAGTTAATGATTAAGAAAAATTCGGCATTCGTTGTAGAGCCTTTTCAGGATGAAGAATCGGGTCTGCGATTGGATTATTCAGCTGACCAGAAACGAGTATCAGTTGGATTTTATAAATATAAGGTGGAGCAGATCCCTTTTCAATTAAGAGTAACACTGGTACACAACGAAGATGAAAAGTATTCAGGTGAATTTCAGTTTACCATTGTCCGTTCCAAGGGATGCCAAAGAGTAGTAATTGACTTCGGCAGCGAAGCCAGCCAGGTTGGTTATAAAAATTGCGGCCCGCAATCAGCTATAGTGCAGTATGATATCCTGGAAAATATCATCAGCCAGCTAAACATAACTGATAGTAATAAGAACTGGAAGAGAGAAGACTTTTTGAATAATGAAGCAGGGCAAAACATGTTGTACCGTTCTTTTTATGCAGTAAAGAAAAGAATCAGCCGGGAAGAACGAAAAACTTTTCCGTTCAACTTTACCAATAATACAGCGGACGATGAAATCCGTTTATTCATCACCCGGCAGGAAGTCGCAGCTACACAACTTTCTTTTCGGGATGATTATGAAATTATTCCCAACTTGAAACTGGGCATTGAAAAGAGTTTACAATTGTCGATGGGAAACTATACGGAAGATTATAGTATCCGTTCCCATAAAAAGGAATTGATAAGTGCTGTTTTATTACGGATTTTGCGATTGATGATAAGTACCAAGCCGTCGTTTCAGCATGGGGGTATTATCGTTACACTATTAGTCCCGAATATTTATACCCAGCATGATGTATTTGAAATGTTGAATGAGCTGAGAAATCAGACCGGAAATTTATTATCGTCATTAGGAATTACTGCTGATACTTTATATATAGAGTATGAAACGATTTCTGAAAGTGATGCGGCTTTTATGGGCTATCAGCAAACCCATGCAGATGAAGTGAATCTTTCCAACGGGGAAATTGCTTTAGTAATTGACTGTGGAAAGGGTACAACAGATATTTCTATGCTGTTGACGGATGATAATGAAAACTATTCCAGTTTTTTCAGAACAGGCTTTGCAGGGGCAGGTAATGTTTTGTTGTATGGCTTCGCCGAAGATTTTCTGACTTTGGTATTAAAAGCTATTCCCGGCAACAATGATATTTCAGTTAAAGATTTTATCAGCCGCCATATTCTCGATCAGAATCTGACAGCCGATGTACTGAACTTTATACAGTTGATGGAAGAACAAAAGAAGAAATTTAAGAACCTTCAGGCAGTGAGTATTACTGAATTTGCACAATTGGCAGAGAACTCTGTAAGTACTGAAAGAATAATTGGCAATTTGTATAAAGATCAATCAACAGTACTACAATATGCTGAAGCTATTTTAAAAGACAGAAATATACGATGGGATGATGAAGTAACCGGCATAATTAATAAAGCAACTGATTGTATTGTGCATTGTATTATCGCCAGCATCAAGGATGTTATCACCAAAGACATAAAGAAAAGAATAAAAACTGTGATGCTGAGCGGCCGGGCATTTTATTTTGATGAATTGAAAATTAAACTACAAAAGGAGTTAAATGAATTACTCGGTACTGCTGTTAAAATAAATACTGTTCCACCAGGCCGGGCTTTGAATAATAAGAATGTTGCTATTCATGGTGCTTTCAGCGGGGCATACAAAATCACAGACTTTACGGGCATACCAATTGATAAAAAAGAAGGGTTGTCAAAAAACAATGATGTGTTGAATAACAATATGTATCTCTATCGGGGTATTAAAATTGAACCTGGTAATGATATTTTATACAATGCTTCTGTGGTACGAAGAAACAACCAGGCGCTGAAAGCCTTTAAGAATAAAACAGTGGATATTTATTTTACCCGTGATAATATTTACCTGCGGCTGATGGAAAATCAACGGGTGAAAGATGTGCGGTCGCTGTACAGTATCCTTACGTCTGTGGCAGAAACCTATTCACCGATACAGGATATGAAGGCCATTTCAATGTTTCCCGGCTATTCCGGTGAGCTGGCTTCGGTAAATGCTGTATATAATGATGTGGTAAAGGAAAAGCAATTGGTTTCAGCAAAGCCGGTAAAGAAACGACAAGGTATTCTTCAGTTCTTTCAATTTTAATGAATAACAAAATAATTATGCGTTATAAAATCTATCTCTCTCTTTTTCTGCTGTTACTTTCTACAGGATTGTTTGCCCAACAACCAAATACTAAGCATATCCGTATTGTAGATACACTGACAACACAGGAAAAGACAAACCGGAATCCTGTTATCCTGAAAGCAGAGTTGGATTCATTGATTAAACAATTCAATGACAGCCAGCCGCAGCAGGTGATAAAAGAACCAGTAAAAGAAACTCCTGATAATACAAATCAATATATAATGGCTGGATTATTTGCCATCATAACATTACTCGGGTTTGTTATTTATATATTTTATCGCCACCAGCATAAAATTAACCGGACGATAGCAGGATTGAATGAAAAGGCGAAACAAACGGAATCAGGTGGCGGCAATGCTCCGCATGTGGTAGCTAAAGAAAAGAAAGGGAAAAGCACCCCGCAATCATTAGAAAATAAAATCAATGAACTTAATGCTGAGTTGAATAAACTGTCTAAAGAAAATGAAGGGCTGAACAGGGTGATTAAGGAATACAATGGCATTCAGCATGAATATGATTCACTGAAACATGGGATATTAAAAGCGTATAAAGTGAAAAACTATCCCGGCTATGATAAAACAAAAGATGAAATGCTGATCATGCAGGGAGTTTTGCAAACAGAAAATTCAGTAGCTGCTTATGCGTATGAAAAATTTCTGAAACCGATACTGGCAATAACGGATGCTAATAAAAACAGTCCAGCAAAAATTAATTCAGCAGAACAGGAAAAATTACTCGACCTGCTTGTCTCCTTATCGCTGTTGTATATTGAATACTTGTACCTGCGGGTAAATGATTTGTCAATAGGTGGCAAAATGGTGGAACGGATACTGGGCCTTAGTAAAGGGAATGGTCTTGATGCTACTTTATTGAAAAAACTGAATACAGAATTTGGGAGCAGAGCATTGGTAATAAAGATTGTATTGGATAGGGTGGAACTGCGTCAATTATCCTATCCTGTTTTTGATGAAACGAACCTGAACAATCAATAAAATAATCCACACCATGCTCAAATTTTTGACCAGTCTGACTTTTTTGTATGCCTTTGCCATTGTAACTCTCTTGCTATATGGGTTGGTATATTATAAAAGTTTTATAAAGAATGGCTACCAGAAAAGAAGATTCCCTTTGGTGTTCCTGTTGATTGGTGTAGCCTGTTTTTCTTTTTTGTATTTTAATATTCATGCATCGCTAGCACTGAAAACATTCAGCAATCTTGACCATCATTTTATCCGGCATGATGGGTTTGCTGTTGCCCGAAGCATTGAACTGGGAAGAACTGATACTGTTAATTACAGAGGAAATTCTTTTAACCGGTTTATACTGGATAAACAATCCAACCAATTGAATATATCATCATCTTATTCAGAAGAACCGTTCTATACTGCATCTGGTAGTTCGTATAAATTATTGTCGGTTAACTATCCTGCAGCAAACCATATTATATCATTTGAAATAGATTCGGTAATTGTAAAACTGAAATCAAAAGCAGATAGTAGTTTTGAATTAAGTGTTGATAATGCTGTAATTGGAGCAACAAGTAAAATAATAAAGAAAGGCATTGTCAGCTGGAATATTCTAAAAGGCGATATTGCTTTTATTAATTCACCTTGGTACACCAATGAGAAATTGGTTGCTGCACTCAAAAACATTTCCCTCTTAAGGGACGATGTTTCTAAAAACGAGGCGGGAGAGCTGAAATATTTTTTATCCGGACGTTTGTTCCAGTATGCCAGTGCGGTGAAGTATGATGAGAAAAATATTCAGCAGGATAATATTGCTTTTCAGTCAGCCATTGTTGATAATAGTGCTATTGCTTGGGGTGTAGGTTTTCTTGATAACAATAAAAACCAGTTCCGTATAAATTATCTCGGCACTGACAGCTTTGCATTACTCAACCGGTATCCTGTTTCTTACCCGCTGACAGAAGAAGATAAAGGAGATTGGACTAAGCATAGTATTAATAAATTTTTAGTATCTGATGCAAAGGATATGCAGCAAATGCCTGCTGTATTTGGCGAAGGTTTTATGTTCTCCCCATTTATCGGAGATAACAGCATTGATTTTTCACCAGTATTATTAAGTTATCAAAAGGATAAAGCCAATGCAACATTAGATTTACAGGCTAAGTTTATGGGGGGGGGTGCTGTACCCATAATTTCTTCTGATGACAAATTTACATTACCAGCAAAGTCTGCCAATTTCGGATGGGTATTTTCTATTCAGAATTCTTTCAACTGGAGTTTTGGAAATAATAGAATGTCTGCTCAAACATGGCAATTACTATTATTTGGTTCTTTGTTGTTCTTTTTCATCATGGTATTTGCCAGCTCATTTCTTAAACCTGCCAACAAACTCAGTTGGATATGGCAATTGCTGAGCTGTGTTACAATGGTTTTACTTACCACCCGTTTCTTTTTGTACTGGCGATATAAAAGCTTTCCACCGTATGAAGGGATGGATTTACCTTCTGTACAACAATTAAATAGTTTCTGGAATTTCGGAATCATTCTATTTGTTACCATTACCCTGGCAATCACCTTTGGTTTTGGATTTCTGAAATATTTATATGTAGCTCTTCGTAAACGTTCCGCTTATATATTAAAGCAAACTTATAATGAAAGTTTTGGTAACAATGTTTTTGTCTCTGAAGAAAAGGTAGCCAGTACTATCAGTAATAACTTTTTGGTTAAAAAAAGAGGGGTAAGAGTTATGTTCTTTCTTTCCTGGCTGCTGATTCTGTTGGCTGCTGGCGGTTTTGCGGCTTTCAACAATTTTAACCCGACAACCTGTCGTCACTTAGCTATTGGATTAGTCCTGCTATATTTTGTATTCATTTATATTTCTTACAAGCATTCACCGTTAGTAGCTTCTTCTGAAAAATGTTGGTGGAGCATCAGCACCGGAAAATCATTTGATATTATTATCAATAACCCGGTAAAGGTGTTGCTTTCTGTCAGTTTATTGGGGTTGTTTGCTTTTGTGGATATTGGTTTCGCCATTGTCTTTCTCAATTTCCTGTTGTTCAATGAAGCTTTTCTATGTATTAATTATGCCATTGCCGGATTGTCGGCAGGCAGTAAGAAGAATGCATCTTTATTTGGGATACTTGGGTTTGTTTACCTTGTATTATTTGCGGCCAATCTTGTGTTTGGGCCATATATTTTTAAGTACCTGTTGGAGCTTCCGCAGTTATTATATATAGCAGGTTATATTCTATTTGCCATCATTATATCTTATACAATTTTCCGTTTGTTACATCGTTTATCAGACCGTAAAAAAATACTGGCATGCTTTGCAACAGCTATAACTTTATTTGTCGTTGCCTTTCTTTTCTTTCCGAAAGAAAGAATTTTGGATAAAGCAGCCATGACGAAATACAGAATTGATGTAATGACGATGCCGGTAGACAAAGCTATTGAAGTAGCCTACCAGGATGGCAAAACCTATGAGCCGGTTATCAGGGCGGCACAGAACCAATGGTTCATTAATACATTTATTTACGAAAAAAATAACCCCGCTGTAAATGCTGCGGGATTTAAATTATTGCCACATGCCCCACAAAACAAAGGGGCAAAATACAATGCACAGGCTACTGACCTTGTTGCCAGCCGTTTTTTTATTGCAGAGCATGGTAAATGGTCGGTATTATTGTATGTCTTATTATTGCTGGTGCCAACTACACTATTGGCTTTCTTCTATAAACTCTACCCTGATTTCACCAATAGGATTAACAACAACTATCCAACTATCACAGCAGGTTTTTCTTTACTGAATTATTTATTGATTACTGCTTTGCTGGTGATACTTGCCGCAACAGGCCGGTACATATTCTTCGGACAGGATTTGCCATTTGGCAGTATTCTTAGTAAACAATCAATCCTGTTCCCTTCCATATTGATTGTCGCAGTTATTTTATTGTTTAAAAATATTCCGCTGGAGCAATACCCAAACAGAAGAAAATTAATACCAGGTGTCATTGTATTTGCCGGACTGGCTCTATTATTATTTTTAGTGAAACCGGTATTTAATAAGGACAAGGAATTCGGCGTATCTGATTTAGCAAAGAATATGGATTCGTTTATTGAATTGAGGTTGCAGCCGGTATTTGACTATTTCGATTCGTCAAAAGCAACAAGACGATTGTCCATTACAAGGAAAGACCAGTTGTTTAGCGATTCTGTTCGGAAGTTACAAACAGCTGGCTTTATAGATGATGCCGGAAAATTCTTTTTCAAAGAAATTGAAGCTTATACAAGAAGTAGTTTCTCCCGCCACTTAGACCAGAGTAGAATGTTGTACCTCGATTTGTATTCTGGCAAACCACAACTGGCAGTTAATGATAATTATTTCCGCATAGAGCCACCGCCACACTTGCAGCAGTTCTGGGCAGGTAATGTTTATAGCGACAGCACTAATTATAATATTACGTTGTGGGATGCAGCTGATGGTTCATTCATTAATAAAAGGATAAGTAGTTATACGGATGAGCAAACCACTTCATTGGCTAACAGATTTCAGTTAGCATTTAAAAAATCATACGGAGAAAATCTATTGAGTCAATTATGTTTAATAAATCGTTCAGGTTCATCTATTGAATTAAGAAACGGGGATGCAATAATTTCTCTTGCTAAGAATGATACACTACTGCTTAGTAACCCTAACAGGCTTCGTATAGTAGATTCAACTGGTAGTGACAAGCTACTGGTAATACAGCCCGATGCTTTTATGAAAAATTATTATGTGAATGGAAGCCGGTTTTATGTGTATCCGATGGGTGATGATTTTGTCTGGGCAAGAAATTTTGCTGAAATTATTTCTTCTGAATACACAGCAAAAGGCGATACAAAGAAAAATGCTTTTGTCTCTCTGGATGCAGAAATGACAGACTCGTTGTCAGTAAAGATTCAGATGATGATGAATACTGATACGGCTTACAAAAAAGGAGCGGAATATGGAATCTGTATTGCTGATGGCAATGGAAGGTTAGTAACGATGACGGACTTTATTAAAGATATGAACCGTCCCGACCCGAATGATAAAGCCGGATTTAATAAAGTGATACGAGGAGAAGCCGGATTTGTTTCTCAATCTTTGTTGCGTAAGCAGATTGGCAATATCAATTTGTTACGGATGAATCCCGGGCCGGGTTCAACGTTAAAACCGATTGTATTTGCTGCCATTGCTTCGCAATTAAAATTAGATTGGGATGCTTTTGCAGCTGAAGGTTTTTCACAAAAGCAACAGTTCTTTGGTGGTGAGAAAGTATCTGAATATGATTTTGAAAAAAATAATGGAAGAATAGCAAAAGTCTCTGATTATCTGCGATATTCAGATAATTATTATCATTCCAATTTGTTACTGCTTGGTTCCTATTCGAGACAAAGCCTTCAGACTTTATTGGCACAACATTTTGCTACACAAAATCCTCAGTCTTCTTTTAGCTGGCCCTATTTTAGTTACAATGGAAAACAATACTGGCTTAATGGTTTTGAAAACTGGCCTGGCTACATAAATGGAAAAGCCAATTTTGGTTCCGACAGTTCATTTGTATCGGTTGGCCTAATTACTAATTTCGGAATCTATACCTATAGAAATGGAAAAGGAGCAGATAAGTTTTCTTCAACCTACGATTCATTACTTTTCCAGGAATCATATAAGAAATCAGGTTTTATTTTGCCAGAGTATGCGTTGTTCGACCAGAAAGGAACGGGTATGGATAATGGTAAACCCAATGAAGTCTTTATGTCTTCTTTCCGGGGGCATGTAAAAGGTAGCAGCCAGGTAATGGTGCCGCCAGTAAAAATGCTAGATGCTTTCGGCAAACTTATCAGTCAGAATCGCAACTACTCTCTGACCTTGAACCCTTATGCACAGGAAAATATATTTACTCCATTTGAAACGGACAATGGTGTTAGCTATAATTATTATCTTTCTATCATCCGGGAAAAAGTGTTTGAAGGATTGAAGCAGGCACTATTAAGCGGCACAGCGGCAAGACTAGGCTCCATGTTGAAAGACGGCTCACCTTATTATTATTATGCTAAAACCGGAACAACAGGAGATGATGAATCAAAAGCTAAATCAAAACTGTTTACAATTATCATTTCGCAAAAAGACGTGACTCAACCGGATTTTAATTTCAGGAAAAATAAGTTCTATACGATTTATTTTACTTCGCAAAATGGACCTCCGAAACAGAATGAAGAGTTTCAGGCAGCTGTTATAAAATATGTTCAACAATCAGCTGCTTTTAACAGATATATGAAATCGAAGAATTAATGATTTTCTTCCATTGGCATAGCCAATACTTTTTCTACTGGTACCATCTCTCCATTCATTAACAAGTAATGGGCGGATTCTTTACTTACTTCCTGTAGCAATTCAGTTTCTATTTGAGTAAGGTCTTTTAAAAAGTTGTTGACTGGTAATGCCATTTTATTGAGGCACTGGCCTGTTTCATGATAAAAAACGGAAAACTCTTCTTTAATAAATGAAACACCATCCTGTATAAATGAAACACCGTCTTCTACCTGTTTCTTTGCCTGTTCATAAGATTGCTTAAGGAAGGAATTGATTGTCATTTTATTCTCCTGTAATACTTCGGGCTGCACTGCGCTGATTAATGAATTTGACATAGCAATTTAATTTACAGGGAATGCACAAAGATTCATGCCAGAAACTTTTATAAAATGGCGAAGAAATTGCAAACACCTTTTCTCCTCTGTAAATGTGGAAAAGAATTATTAACTCAATAAGAATTAAAGGTTGCCTTTATGTTATATAAGAATCAGGACTAGGTGAAAGGGATTTTATTTTCCCCACTCCCCTAAACCCCATTTAATCGTGTAGGGAATTTTTTCCCCACTTTATTTTGGTAGGTAATATGATGGCAGGAGTAAGTTAAAATAAAAGCCCCCTCAATTTAATTGAGGGGGCTTTTTCTATGAATTTTAAGCTGGATTAATTACCGGCTTTCTGAATTTTAGGTTTGGTTTTCTGATACTCATCATAAGATTCAGTACTTAATACTTCACCAGTAATCTGTACTGTCTTGTTAGCCTCTATACCAGCAAATTTGATAAAAACATCTTTTGTAAAAGTAGAAACAGCGGCTGCATTATATTGAACTTTCAGTAAAGCGGTTTTTCCCGGCAAAATAGGGTCAACAATTTTTTCCGGAGTAGTGCAGCCACAACTTGCCCAACTGTTTTCAACAACAATAGGGTGGTCGCTGATATTCTTGATTTCAAAAGAATAGGTAACGGGTACCCCAACCTTTATTTTACCGAAATCATGTTTTTCAGTGTTAACTTTTACGACTTCATCGGGTTTGGGTTGCGCCATTGCACTAAGAGTAAAAACGAATGCTGTTGCGAGTAGAAGAATTTTTTTCATGGTTTCAAAAATTTAAAAAGATTGTTTTTTTAATAAATCAATAGAAGCATTAGCAGGTGCAGAACCTTCAGGGGCTTTCCATACAGTACCTTTGATTTTGATTTGCTTTGTTTGGTTAGTATTATAAGTGATAGTAATCATTTTTTCAAAAGGGCCTTCAGCAGCTGCATTATAGCCTACCTTTATTACAGCATTAGCACCTGGTGCAATCGCATCACGGCTCCATTCGGGAGTGGTACATCCGCAACTGGCAGCTACGTTATCCAGTTTTAGTTCTGTTTTACCAGCGTTTGTAATTTCAAAAGAATAGTAAACTGGTTTGCCTTGCGGGATTTTAGAAAAGTCATGTTCGGTTTCTTTCAGTTTCAGTGCATCATCCGCAGCTACTACTGGTGTAGTAGTTGCATGATTGTGCCCATCATTTGCTGAATGCCCATTTTGAGCATTAGAAAAAATGAACAGACCAAGTGCAAAAATTGATAAGATTGCTTTTTTCATATTGTGAGTACTTGAAGGCATCAAATTTACGATAAAGATTGCAAATTACATAGAAGGGTTGCAGGCCGCCAAAGGTTTATAACTAAGGAATTATTGTGCAATCAATATTCCTATTTTTGCTGCATGGAAAATGCGAATCCTGAAATAATCACTGATGCAGGACAGCTATCCTTTGAGCGGTTCAGGGATGAGGTGCTGAATGATTTCAGGATAGCATGTATCAGCCGGGAAACCAGTTTGTTAGGCCGGAAAGAAGTGCTTGGCGGCAAGGCCAAATTTGGCATTTTTGGCGATGGGAAAGAGGTGGCGCAGGTAGCGATGGCCAAGTTTTTTCAACCCGGTGATTTTCGCAGTGGTTATTACCGTGACCAGACTTTTATGTTCGCTGCAGGACTTACCACCGCCGAGCAGATTTTTTCACAATTATATGCCGACCCGGATAGTACCAATGATCCCTTCAGTGCAGGCAGGCAAATGAATTGCCATTTTGCTACAAGAAATGTAGATGAAAACGGAGAGTGGGTTGACCTTGCTAACCGTAAAAATATTTCCAGTGATATTGCGCCAACTGCCGGGCAAATGCCACGGGCATTGGGATTAGCCTATGCTTCCAAAGCGTTTCGCAATATTGAACAGCTACAGGATTTCAAGAATTTATCAAATAATGGTAATGAAGTTTGTTTTGCCACCATTGGCGATGCCTCTACCAGCGAAGGACATTTTTGGGAAACGATAAATGCGGCGGGTGTAATGCAGGTGCCACTGGCGGTGTTTGTGTGGGATGATGGCTATGGTATTTCTGTTCCCAAAAAATATCAGACAACGAAAGCTTCTATTTCAGATGCATTGAGTGGCATGCAAAAAGGAGACGACACTAACGGTATTAATATATATAAAGTAAAGGGCTGGGACTATGCCGGCATGTGCGAAGTATTTGAAGAAGGCATACGATTGGCAAGGGAAACGCATACCCCTGTGCTTTTTCATGTGGAAGAAATAACACAGCCGCAGGGCCATTCTACTTCCGGCAGCCACGAAAGATATAAATCGCCTGAACGGTTGGAATGGGAACGGGAATGGGATGGGATAAAGAAATTGAAGCAATGGATAATTGCTAATATGCTGGCTGATGAAGATGAATTGGATGATATCGCTGAGAAAGCCAAACTCCACGTAAAAGAAAGCAGGGCTGCTGCATGGGAAAAATTTATTATCCCGGTTAAGAACCAGGTGGCCAGGGTTGTTGATTTGATTCAATCAATGGCAAACAGCCTGCCCGGACAAGCTGAGGCTTTACAAAAATTATCATCAGATTTAGTCTCAAATCGGGAACCTTTAAGAAGAGATGTTTTAAAAACATTAAATACTGTGTTGGATTTAGCTGGTAATAGTGATTCGGCCTACTGGGCAAAAGATTATTATAAAGACCTTCAGGCGGAGAATATCAAATTCTATAATACACTACTTTATAATGAAGGACCGAAAAGTGCATTGAAGGTGCAGGAAGAAAAAGCAACTTTCGCAGATGATGCGCCGGTGATTAATGGTTTTGAAATCCTGAATAAATTTTTCGATGAATTATTTACCAACAATCCGAAGGTGGTAGCTTTTGGTGAAGACGTTGGTTTTATTGGTGATGTTAACCAGGGTTTCAGTGGATTACAACTGAAACATGGTAATCAACGGATTTTTGATACAGGTATCAGGGAAATTACAATCATGGGACAGGGTATTGGCCTTGCATTACGTGGATTAAGACCTATTGCAGAAATACAATACCTCGACTACCTTTTGTATGGATTACAAACATTGAGTGATGATTTGGCAACTGTT
>JANMFO010000393.1:0-3919 GCA_031374245.1 Chitinophagaceae bacterium
TTCCAAACATCGGGATGAGCTTTTTCTATTTCATCCAATAATACAACGCTGTAAGGTTTTCTTCTGACTGCTTCAGTTAATTGCCCGCCTTCATCATAGCCCACATAGCCGGGAGGTGCACCTACTAATCTTGACACTGTATGTTTTTCCTGGTACTCACTCATATCAATCCTTGTCATCATGCTTTCATCATCAAATAAATATTCTGCAAGGGCTTTCGCCAGTTCTGTTTTACCCACACCGGTTGTACCGAGAAACATAAAAGAACCAATCGGCTTCTTCGGGTCTTGCAATCCGGCACGGCTTCTTCGTATAGCATCAGCTACAGCAGTTATCGCTTCTTCCTGTCCCACTACTCTTTCATGCAAATGCTCTTCAAGCTTCAGTAATTTGTCTCTGTCACTCTGCAGCATTTTTGTTACCGGTATGCCGGTTGCTTTGGCAACGCTTTGGGCAATATCTTCAGCATCTACTTCTTCTTTCAGCAAACGCTTTTCTCCACTCTCTTCTATTTGTTTTGTAAGATCAGTAATCAACTGTTCCTGATCTTTTACTTTACCGTAACGTATCTCTGCTACTTTTCCATAATCACCTTCCCGTTCTGCCCGTTCTGCCAGTTGTTTTAAATTATCAATCTCGGCTTTTGCATTCTGCACTTTTTCCACCAGTTCTTTTTCCTGGTTCCATTTTGCTTTGTAAGTATCTCTTTCTACAGAAAGGTTGGCAATTTCTGTATTCAGTTGTTTCAATTTTGTTGCATCATTCTCCCGTTTGATAGCTTCCCGTTCTATTTCCAATTGACGGATTTGCCTTTCCAGTGTGTCCAGTTCTTCGGGCATACTATTCATTTCCAACCGAAGCTTGGCGGCACTTTCATCAATCAGGTCAATGGCTTTATCAGGCAAAAAACGATCGGTAATATAACGGCTGCTCAATTCCACCGCTGCTATAATCGCTTCATCTTTTATACGTACATGGTGGTGCGTTTCATACCGGTCTTTCAATCCACGTAAAATAGAAATGGCATCTTCCACACTCGGTTCATCAACCATTACTTTCTGGAAACGCCTTTCCAAAGCTTTATCTTTTTCGAAAAATTTCTGGTATTCGCTGAGTGTTGTTGCACCTACTGCCCTTAACTCGCCTCTTGCCAATGCAGGTTTTAAAATATTAGCCGCATCCATTGCACCTTCCCCACCACCTGCCCCAACCAGGGTATGTATTTCATCAATAAACAAAATAATTTCCCCATCACTACCGGCCACTTCTTTCACCACACCTTTCAAACGCTCTTCAAATTCGCCTTTGTATTTAGCTCCGGCAATCAACTGCCCCATGTCAAGTGCATAAATGATTTTGCTTTTCAGATTTTCCGGCACATCACCATTTACTATCCGGTGTGCAATGCCTTCGGCAATCGCTGTTTTACCAACGCCGGGTTCACCCACCAATATCGGGTTGTTCTTTGTTCTTCTGGAGAGTATATGTAAGGTTCTTCGTATTTCTTCGTCACGGCCAATAACGGGATCGAGTTTTCCCTGTCTTGCCATTTCATTTAAGTTCTTCGCATATTTATTCAGCGCATTAAATTCCTGCGATTGTGTTTGCGAAGTAACGGTATCGCCTTTTCTTAATTCTTTGATCGCCGTTATCAGCCCTTTTTCAGTAAGACCTGTATTCTTCAGCAATTTTGCAGGTGCATCATTACCCTGTACTATTGCCAATAGCAAATGCTCCGGTGTTATAAATTCGTCATTGAATTGTTTTAACACGGAACCTGCCCGCAGCACTACACTGTTGGCATCACGGCCAATATTCTGCGCCGGTTCACCCGAACTTATTTTGGATAATTTATTGATCAGTTCGTCCAGTTTACTATCCACTAAGTTGACGGTAACATTATTTTTCTTCAGCAAATAATCAACCGGCGAATCCTGTTGTTCAAGCAACGCCTTTAGAATATGCTCCGTTTCTATATTCGGATTCTGTGAATTAAATGCTAATTGCTGCGCCTGCTGAAAGGCTTCGGCAGCTTTTATGGTAAAGTTTGATAAATTCATATAATTAGTTTGTAGTTTTTAATTTGTGGTTTGTAGTTAAGAGTCGTTTAATTATATAGTTCTTTCAATTATGTTGCCAGTAGTGAGCTGAACCGAACTACAGTTCTCTGATGATTGTTCCTTGCGAACTTGTTCTGTTCTCTTTTATTCTTCCAGTGAAAGAAAAAAAGAGAATCACACTTGTGCTGCAAATCCTTACTGAGCTTGTTGTATGGTCAGACCGGGACGGTCAGACCAATTGCTGGCTTCAAAAAATCAAATAACTTTAAACTCAGTAGTCAAAACTCAATCCAAAACAAAATTCCCGTAACTATGTCATATAAAGTTAGTGCTATCTGCCTGAAAGTCTTGTTGGTAGCTGCTTTTCTGCTACAATTGCAGCCTGCCAAAGCCCAATACAACTGGACCGATCTGGATGCCGAACTGCAAGCCAAACAGAAACTGTTTGGAACTAATGTGGTGGCGATGATCTGGTCCAAAGGGACCCCTTCGGGGAAAGGCGATTCCTTAGTGTATAAAAAAGAAATGGGCGACTTCAACAGCAAAACACAGGCACCCATTGCCAGTTGCAGTAAATGGCTGACTGCCGCACTGGTGATGCAGTTTGCAGATGAAGGAAAAATTTCGCTGGATGATAAAGTGGCTAAATACCTGCCTTTTTTTGAAAAATATTTTAAAAGCTATATCACCATCCGCCAATGCCTGAGCCATATGACAGGTATTGAAGATGGAGGTGGCACATTGAAAAAATTAATTCAACGTAAAAAATTTGCCACTCTGGAAGAAGAAGTGGAAAGTTTAGTGGCAAGAGATATACGGGCCAATCCCGGAACTGATTTTTGGTATGGTGGGGTTGGTTTAAATATCGTAGGCCGGGTGCTGGAAGTTATCAGCAAAAAAAAATTTGACATCCTGATAAAAACAAAATTGCTGAATCCGTTAGCAATGCGTAAAACATCATTCAGTAACCAGGATGGAGCCATCAATCCATCCGGTGGTGCTGTATCAACGGCTGATGACTATATGCACTTTTTAATGATGCTATTAAACAAAGGAAAGTATAATGGTGTGCAGGTGCTGAGTGAAAACTCAGTAAATGAAATGATGAAAGTGCAAACCAATGCTTCGCAAATAAAATATGCACCTAAGTCGGCTTCTGGTTTTAATTATGCTTCCGGAAGTTGGGTATTAGAAGATGACAGGAATGGCAAAGCAACCGCATTAGCCAGTCCGGGTTTATTCGGTACCTGGCCAATGATTGATTTTTGCAGGGGCTACGCCTATATTGTTTTTGTAAAAAGTTTATTGGGGGAAGAACGGGCAGATGCACATCTCGATATAAAGCAAATAATTGATAAAGAGATTTCGTCTTCCTGTCATTAATTAGTTCCCGATTGATTGTTATCTTTCAACTATGTATGAACATAAGAAACAGCCGGTGGCTACAAAAGCTACGTATTACCAGCGGGTACTGAATAATATTGTTGTTGCCTTACTCATCATAGCGGTATGTTTGGCTATTGGTGTAGTTGGCTATCATTACACAGATAATGTTCCCTGGATTGATGCCCTCCATAATGCATCAATGATTCTCAGTGGCATGGGGCCAGTAGTAGCAATAAAATCGGAAGGCGGTAAGCTATTTTCATCGGCCTATGCACTGTTCAGCGGATTAGTATTTATTTCTATTGCAGGTTTTATACTGGCACCCGCTATTCACCGGATATTTCACAGGCTGAACCATGAACCGCATGAACAATAAATATCAGAATCCTTTCAGCGGCGTTTCATTTTTAACCAGTACTACCCTGTTGCGGTCTGCTTTATAAATAGTCTCGTAAAATTTTACCAGTTCTGCA
>JANMFO010000420.1:0-16323 GCA_031374245.1 Chitinophagaceae bacterium
AAAAAAGGAGAACAAAGAGTTGTCTCTTTCTCACTTAAACCGCCGTCAGGGTTTTCACCTCTGACGGGGATTCTTCAAACTTCACTTACTCTTTATTCTCCTTCTGTCTCACATTACCCATCCCACTTATTATCAGCCGCCGTCAGGGCTTTCAACCACTGACGGGACTTTTATCCAAATAATTCCCCCTGCTTCGTTGCTACCGGCAAATTCTGAAATTCAAATTTTTGAGCTATGTGATATTTCATTTCTCCGACTGGTCGTTTTAATAACGTCATTGTATCGGCGATGAATCGGCCAGTGAAATGACTGTTACTATATTCCAGCCATGCTTTTTCATATTGCCAGGGTTTTAATTTTCTGGCAATAGTTAAATGCGGTTCCATAATGAAATGCGGTTTGTTATCATCATTCAGTTTCATCAACCGCTGCCCATCCGTACGGATTTCTTTTATCAAATTCTGAACAGGTAACTTACTCGTTACATTGATATATATGGTATGCGATGGAAAACTGCCAAAATCTTTCAGCTCTACTTTAAATGGCGGATAACCCATCGCTACTGTTCGCAGCCGGTTGAGGATTCGTTCTTCCATCATTTCATACTGTATAAAATTAACCAGGGTGATTTGAGGCTTACCCCATCTTGCAAAGTCGGACTTGTATTCCGTTGCAAAATTTTCTTTCACTTTCATAATCCGGTTCCGTAATTCTTCATGCGGACTGAGCACCAATAAATACTCATACACCCGGTAGCCCGGGATTGTGTTGATAATCGTTTGCATAACCCATCTTTTACGTTTTCTGAAAATGCTTACCCATTTTCTTAGCATAAATTTACTAATTATTTTAGTTTTTCCAAATTATTTTTATCACCTTTATCCCAGCAAAAATTATTGACTATGGAAGGGGAAGAAATTTATGGGGCGGCCTATAAAGGCTCGAAACAATTTAAACAACAAGAAGTAACAACTGCCAACGCTACCGGCTTTGGTGCTGCAGCAGATGATTATATGGAACGGGGTATTGACCTGAATGAACAACTCATCCGCAACAAACCGGCTACTTTCTTTTTTAAAATGAAAGGTGATGCTATGAAAGAAGCTGGCATTTTTGATGGCGACATCTTAATTGTTGACCGTTCATTAAAACTAGTGAATGGAAAAATAATTATTGCCATTCTTAATGGCGAACTGCTGGTACGGCGGTTTCATAAAAACTTTTCATCCGCTTTTTTAATACCGGAAAACAGCCGTTACAAAAATATTAACCTGGCCGAGTTTACGAATTTTTCTGTGTGGGGAGTGGTTACTTATGTTATTCACCCGGTATGAAAGCAATGCCCCGTCAGCGGTTGAAAACCCTGACGGCGGCTAACCAATTAAAAAAAGTAAAAAATCTATGTATATACAACCCCTCATCGAAGGCCAGTACTTCCACATTTACAACCGGGGAGTAAATGGCGAAGACCTTTTTAAGGAAAAAAGAAATTATTACTACTTTCTTGAACAGTATAAATTCTACTGTGCCGATGTGGTGGAAACCCTTGCTTACTGTTTGCTAAAAAATCATTTCCACTTACTGGTATTTGTAAAAGAAAATGTGGAAGTAGTAAGACAGGATGGAAAAGAAGGAATGTTCAGGCTGAATGCATCCAAACAATTAGGTCACTTATTTAATTCATATGCCCAATCCATCAATAAAGCCTGCAATCGGACAGGTCCTTTATTTGAATCTCCTTTCGAACGAAAGCTGGTAGATGATAAAAGTTATCTGAAGTCTGTGATTTACTATATTAATAGCAATGCACAGCATCATGATTTTGTAAATGATTTGAGGGATTGGGAATTTTCTTCTTATACTTCTGTTTTAAAAAATAATAGTACACTAATAGCTACTGATAAGGTACTAGAAAGATTTGGAACTATTGAAGGTTTTGAGAAAGCACATTCAACATTCATGGAAAACAAAGAGTTAAATAAATACATTATAGAATACTAACTTTTTTTTAACCACCGACGGGGCGAAAGCCGCCGTCGGGGATTATCAACAACCATGAAAGCAATAGTTGACTGTAATAGTTTTTATTGTTCCTGTGAACGGTTATTTAAACCCGGCCTCATCAACAAGCCAGTTGTTGTACTTAGCAACAATGACGGCTGTATTGTTTCCCGAAGCGACGAAGCAAAAGATGCCGGTATACCAATGGCGGCTCCATTTTTTGAATCCAGATCATTAATAGCCCTGCATGATATAGCTGTATTCTCTTCTAATTATAATTTATATGGTGATTTAAGCTGGCGGGTAATGGAAACCTTACGGATGATTACCGGAAAGGAAAATGTGGAAGTGTATTCGGTTGACGAAGCTTTTGTTGACCTTAGTGCTGTACCTATAAAAGAATTACCTGTTGTGGCCAAAAAAATTAAAGAAACAGTAGAAAAGTGGACAGGCATTTCTGTTTCAGTTGGGGTAGCACCCACAAAAACATTGGCCAAGCTGGCTAATTACATTGCAAAAAAAGATAAGAAAGCTTCCGGATGTGCTACTGTACTGGCAACAAAGCAGGAGCAACAAAAAGCTTTGCAACAAACAAGACTTGGAAATATATGGGGAGTAGGCGGAGCCTATGCACATAAATTATATAATATGGGCATCTTCAGTGCATGGGAACTAGCTTCCATGTCAGATTATTGGATGTATAAAAATATGGGTGGCGTTGTCGGCTCCCGGTTATTAAAGGAATTGAACGGAGAACCGTCAATTGATATGAAGGAAGAATTAGTACAGAAAAAAATGATTGCCACAACAAGGATGTTTGGCAACCCTGTTGGAGATATTGCCTCTATCAGGGAAGCAGTGGCAACCTATACTTCAAGAGCTGCGGAAAAACTTAGACGACAACATTGTGCTGCAAAAACTATCAGTGTGTTTGTAGTAGCGAAAGGTGAAAATCACAATGTAGATTACCATGGTGCAACACATAGTGATTCTTTCACCTTACCTGCTGCCACATCGTTTACCAATGAATTGATAAAGCCTGCTATAGAAATGGTTGATACATTGTATAAAGCCGGAACATTATACAAAAAAGCCGGTGTCATGCTCAGCGGTATTGTCCCCGATAATTCTATACAAGGAAATTTATTCTTATCTGATACAAAAAACTGTGAACGAAAACTGATGGAAATGATTGACAATGTAAACTTCAGCCAGCGGGATGATGTGTTGAAATTTGCAGCATCTGGTACTGCCCGCAACTGGAAGATGCAGCAGAATTTTATCAGTCCCCGATACACTACAAGATGGAATGAATTATTTGAAGTACGTTAACCAAACAACCCTTTTTGCTTTGATTTAGTTTTTGGCAACGTGGCAGCATCAATAAACTTTGGCTTTATTAAATTTAATCCACAGGCTGCATTCATTTTGTCTACTAAATAAACGGTTAGTTCCGGCGAAGTGGCTTCATCATGCATGTGCATGAAGAAATACAATTCTTCCATGCCTCTGTCTAACCAGTATTTCATTCTTTCTACCCAGGCATCAATTCTTGTATTATCAGTGTGATGCAAACTATTGCCAACATAACGGATAAAAGTTTTGGGCAGCGTCAGGTGCATGTGGGCACAATCTCTTCTGCCAGCGGTATCCGTTATCACTGCTCCCATACCATTTTCTTTCAGAAAATTGAACATATCTTCTCTGTCCTTTTCTTTTCCAAACCAATCCGGGTGACGAACTTCTAAAAAGAATTGCAAATCCGTTGGTAATGATTTTAAATACGTAAACAGTTCTTCTTTTCTCTTGGGCGAAAAACTATCACTTATCTGTACGAAGATGGGGCCAAGATGTTTTTCAAAAGCAGTAACACCCCGTAAAAATTCATTAGATATAAAATCTTTTCCCTTCAAGCTACCGAAATGAGTAACGCCTTTATACATCTTGGGGCAAAATAGAAAGTCTTTATCCTTCGCCTTCTCTGCCCATTTTTTAATCCCCAGTTCGCCATATACTTTATAATGCGTAGCGTTTAGTTCAATACAATTATAATGTTCCACATAATGCTGCAGGAAATCTTTTTCTTTTGTTTTAGGCGGATAGATTTTGCCAACCCACTCTGTTCTTCCCCATTTGGCACAGCCAACATATACTTTAGGATTCTTTGCAGGCTTCCCATTCAATATATGTTTATTAAATGCAGGTTCTTGAGGCAGGCTGAAGTCAATACCATTCAATTCTGTTTCCAGCACTCTTCCAAATTCCATATACGTTTATTTATTATTCAAATCTACATATCTTAGGCTATACAAATATTTGCCATGAGGTTACTACTTCTGTCTTTGCTTATAGCGTCTGTTTCATTCGGGCAGCAGCGGCCTAATATCATCTACATAATGAGTGACGACCATGATGCCGATGCTATCAGTGCCTACAATAAAAAATTTATTAAAACACCCAATCTTGACCGGATTGCCAAAGAAGGAGTTTTGTTTAGCCGGAATTTTGTGAGCAACTCCATCTGCGGCCCGGTAAGAGCTACATTAATAACCGGGCAACATTCACATAAAAATGGCATGAAGGACAACCGAACAAGATTTGATTCTTCTAAACTCACTATGCCGAAAATATTTCAGCAGAACGGTTACCAAACTGCCATTGTTGGCAAATGGCACCTGCATTCTTATCCTACAGGTTTTGATTACTGGAAAATTTTACCCGGACAAGGTTTATACTTTGAACCCAGAATTATTTCTATGAAAGGTGATACTTCCACTTATCATGGTTATGCAACAAATGTAATAACAGATGAGGCGATCAAATGGTTGGATAACCGGGACATGAGTAAACCCTTTGTTCTACATATCCATCATAAAGCACCGCATCGTTATTTTTTAGCTCCCCTGAAGTACATACAGGAATATCACAACAAAACATTTCCTGAACCCTCAACTCTTTATGCAGATATCACAGGTCATGGTACTGCATGGCGTTTACAAACTATGAGCATCCTGCATGATATGAAGCTTTGCAGCGATTTAAAAGTTGACCCGAAATATTTATTGGATATTCCGGAACTGAAACCGGATTCCATTGATATTGTTTATTATAATTCCATTTTCAACCGTATTCCCGAACCAGACAGAAGTGCTATTAAAAAAATCTATGAAGAAAGAGGACAGCTGTTGCAGCAACTAAGACCAAAAGGAAAAGAGCTGCTGAAATATAAATACCAGTGGTACATGCAGGATTATCTTGCCTGTGTAGCTTCTGTAGATGAAAATGTTGGAAGGGTTCTGGATTATATGGATAAAAATAAGCTCCTCAACAATACATTGGTAATCTATACCGGCGACCAGGGAATGTACCTCGGCGAAAATGGCTGGTTTGATAAACGCTGGATGTACGATGTATCTATGCAGGCACCCATGATGATGCGTTGGCCGGGGAAAATCAAACCCGGTTCTATTAATAACAACATGACACAGACAATAGATTATGCCCCCACTATGCTGGATGCAGCAGGAATAAGAATTCCCGACTTTATGCAGGGCATAAGCTTAGTACCGAGCATAACAGGTAAACAAAAAATTATTCCAAGACATAATCTTTACTATCATTTCTATGAATACGGTGCTGACCATACTGTGCTACAACATCTTGGTGTAAGAGGTGAGCGGTATAAACTTATTTATTTCTACCCGGTAAACGAATGGGAATTATATGATTTAAAAATGGACCCCAAGGAACAGAAGAATCTTATTAAATCACCTGTACATCAAAAAGTAGTACTGCAAATGAAAAATGAACTGCTGAAACTACGCAATAAATATGACGACCACGAAAAGGCAGGAGAACTTAATTAGCATATAAAATGAAAAAGGTCCTGTTTGGTATTGATTATTTGCTATCGCAGAAAAACAAGTTTCAACATTCTCGTCTCGCATTGGTAACAAACAATGCAGCTACAACTTCTGATGGTGAACTTTCTCGAATTGCCTTACTAAAAGCCGGCTTTACCATTACCAAACTATTCTCTCCTGAGCATGGCCTTACAGTAAAAGGAGAAGATGGTGTTTATCAGCCCAGCAATATTGATTCGCTTACACAAGTACCTGTTATCAGTTTATATGGTGAGCATTTAATGCCCACAGCAGAAGACCTCACCGATATTGAGATTGTATTGTTTGATATTCCTGATGCGGGTTGTCGCTTTTATACTTATCTCTGGACATTGACTCATTTTATGGAAGCCTGTGCCTTGCATAATAAACCATTAGTAATTCTTGACAGGCCTAACCCGATTGGTTTTGATATTGATAAAGCAGCAGGGCCAATGCTGGATGAAAATAATTGTTCTTCTTTTATCGGCAGATGGGATATTCCTATCCGGCATAGTTGTACACTGGGTGAACTTGCAACTTTCTTTGCAGCTACAAGAATTAAGAATTTGAATCTTGATGTAATTAAAGTACAGAACTGGAACAGAAAAAAAACTGCATCAGAAGCTGGTTGGCACTTTGTTCCGACATCCCCAGCCATTCAAGATACTGAAACAGCATTACTTTATCCCGGTATGGGTTTGCTGGAAGGGATTAATGTAAATGAAGGCCGGGGAACTGACTCCCCATTTAAAATAGTTGGTGCGCCGTGGATTGATGCACAACAACTCAATACTGCTTTTACTGATTTACAATTGACGGGAATTAAAAGTGTTGCTATCCACTATGTTCCTGAATGGGGGATGTACACAAATGAAAGTTGTAATGGTCTACATTTTTCTGTAACAGATATACATAGTTTTTTTCCTGTAGAAACAGGCTTACAATTAGTGTCACTTATAATTTTATCATATCCGGAGCATTGTAAAGAAAGATTATACAAAACTGTAGCAAACCCATCCGGTGCAGGACATTTGGATAAACTAACCGGGGTATATAAATCTTTTGAAAAAATAAAGCATGGAGAAGGAATTTCTGCAATACTTCAGCCAAAAGATTGGAAAGAAATAATTCAACCTTATCTTCTTTATTAATCAATATATCAACCGTGTATTTTATTCCATTGGCCTTTCTTCCCTGTCTCCATACTCACTGATAAGTTCTGCTACTAAAGCCGTCCATCCTGTCTGGTGACTGGCACCAATACCTTTGCCAGTATCACCATTAAAATATTCGTAGAACAAAACTAAATGTTCATTACCGGGTTGATTATAAAACCAACTGTACTCGCCATTAAACCTGCGTTCCCCTTTTGCATCTCTTTCAAATAAACTGATTACCCTTTTGGTTAACTCTATCGCTACCTGTTTTAAATTCATTTTGTTTCCAGAGCCTGTAGGATATTCGATCAATAAAGTATCTCCATAAAATTCTCCATAGCTGCGAATGGACTGAATGATCAGAAAATTAATGGGCATCCATACCGGGCCACGCCAGTTAGAGTTACCACCAAATAAATCTGATGTAGAATCACCCGGATCGTATTGTATCGTATAGGTATGGCCATCTACTTTTACTGAATAAGGATTTTTTTCATGATACTTTGATAAAGCTCTGATACCACCATCCGATAAAAACTCGTCTTCATCCAGCAGCCGCTCTAATAAAGAAACCAACCGCTCTCTTTGTACTAATGATAATAAAACTTCACCGTCCTTACTTCTTTCCTCATTGGGCCAGAATTTTTTGTTCTTGATCCGGTAGTTTTCAAACCAGGTCATCCGCTTTTTAAAATCAGTAAGATGATCTATCTGCTTCTTACTGATGGTAGATACTGCATATAATGGCGTAAGACCTACTATAGACTGAATACGCAACGGAATAGGTGTTGCCCCGCTTACACACAATACATCGTAGAAAAATTTATCTTCTTCATTCCAGAGACCATGTTCATTTAATGATTCAGCAATCAATACAAAATGTTCGAAAAACTTTGTTGCTGTATCTTCAAATGTATCATCATGCATAGCAATCTCAACTGCTATATCCATCATTTCTAATGCGTAAGCACCCATCCAACTGGTACCATCAGCTTGTTCTAATTGTATTTCACCAGTAAAGTGCTGACTTCTATTGAACACACCAATATTATCCAGACCAAGAAACCCGCCTTCAAAAATATTATTGCCATTCACATCCTTCCGGTTTATCCACCAGGTAAAATTGATGAGCAGCTTCTGAAATATTTTCTTTAAAAATTTTACGTCCCCTTTCCCTGTCCATCGTTTTTCAATATTATATACCTGCATAGCCGCCCATGCCTGCACCGGCGGATTTACATCACTGAAATTCCATTCATAGGAAGGTAATTGTCCGTCGGGTTTCATATACCACTCCCGCATCATCAATAATAATTGATGCTTGGCAAATGTTGGATCAACAACAGCCATAGATATGCATTGAAAAGCCAGGTCCCATGCCGCATACCACGGATACTCCCATTTATCCGGCATCAATATTATATCCTGATTTTTTAAATGTTTCCAATCATGATTGCGCCCATTCTTCTTACCATCATTAGCAGGTGTAATACCATCACCGTTACTCAGCCAACGCTCAACATCAAAATGATAAAACTGTTTGCTCCACAAAACACCTGCTAAAGCCTGCCGCTGTATACGGGCCATATCCTCACTCATCCCTTTTGGCAAAATGGCTGCATAAAATTCATCAGCCTCCTGCTTGCGTAGTTCAAAAACACTTTTGACACTCTTTGTAAAAGGTGTATCAACAAGATCAGTACTTAACCGGCAGTAAATAGTTTTAGTATCCCCTCCATTTATCTTCATATTATATACCGGTGAAAACTTGGTGCCCGTATTTCTTGCTGAAAGTTCTTTTACATTTTTTTTATTAATAACAGCATCATGAAAAGCATCTTTTACAAAAAAGTCTGGATTAATTTCACCGTATAATTTTTCCTTATTCGTTTTATTATCGGTAAACAAACAATCATTTGCCTGTTGAAAATAAAAATAATAATCACCCAATCGTTCATGTTTTGCCTTAACGGTATTCTTGTTTACATAATCGATAGAGGGCATTTTTTTGAATGACTTATAACTCTGCCGGTTGTAATACCAAAGTGTTGGCAATAATGTTATTTCTGCAGGCTTGCTGTACCGGTTAGTAATATCAATTTTAATAAAAATATCCTGGGCACTTTGCTTGGCATAAGTTACCTGTACATCAAAATACTGGTTATTATCAAACACACCGGTATCGAGTATTTCATATTCCGGCTCATCCCGGTTCCTTTTTTTATTTTCTGCTTTTAAATTTTCGTAAGGGAATTCCTGTTGCGGATACTTGTACAGGTATTCCATGTAATAGTGGGTGGGTAAATTATCTAGGTAGTAGTATAATTCCTTTACATCCTCGCCATGATTACCCTGCGGGTTACTTAAGCCAAATAACCGTTCTTTCAGAATAGGATCTTTACCATTCCATAATGCAATACCAAAACACAGGTTGCCGAAAAAATCGGTGATGCCTGCCAGACCATCTTCACCCCACAGATAGGTGCGGCTATGTGAATGGTCAAAAGGAAAATAATTCCATGCATCGCCCCAGGGGCCATAGTCTTCCCTTACGGTACCCCATTGCCGTTCACTTAAATAAGGACCCCATTGTGCGAGGGGAATTTCTTTGGTAGCATTAACCGCCAGTCGTTGATGTTCTGCTGTCATTTTTCTTTTTTATCGTCAATAACCGGCAAGCAGTAAATACGTTAGTACGGTGAAATTAAAAAATACAAGTGAATAAATGACAGATAAGTCATTATTGATACTTCTTGCTCAATTTATAGAGCACTTTCAATTGTGATTCATTCAACCCTTTGGTAGTATCCTGCAGCCAATGTCTTTTAAATCCAACGATAGCCGCAGTGGTATCTTTTGTATCAAATCCCACAATTCTTAAAGATTGCAAATGATTAAAGTTTGGCGGCAGCACAACATTCATTGGATCATCATACCAATTACCAAAACCTTTCTCAGATAACTGCTTCCATGGAAACCGCCAGTTAGGGTCATTCTTTCTGGTAGGTGCTATATCACCATGACCAATAAAATTGGAAGCAGGAATACTATATGCTTTTTTTAATCTGTCAAGCAATAATACCAAACTGTTCATCTGTGCTTCGGAGAAAGATTCGAAACCATTGTTGTCTAATTCAATGCCGATACTTGATGAATTCAAATCAGTAGTATTGCCCCATTTACTTACTCCGGCATGGTGAGCCCGTAATAAATCATTCAGAATATGATGTACCGTACCATTTTTACAAATAACATAATGGGCACTTACTTGTGTACGGGACAAAGTAAATGTTTGTAAAGTCTGCTCACAACTATTTTGCGCCGTATGATGAATGATTACAAAATTGGGGCGGCGCATAGAAAGATTGGTTGTTCCAACCCAATCAGCAGCATAAAGTAAGCCGCCAGAATCCTTTACCGGATATTCCCGCAATAGCTTTGCATATTCGTTTACCTGTTTTTTATAGATTTTATTTGTAGCGACGTATTTGCTTTGGGAGCAACTCCAGACAAAAGCGGCGCTGATGAAAACACCAATGATTTTTAAGAATAGTTTCATGTAAAAAAGTTAGCTGAAGCAGATACAATTTGCGGTGTAGTTACTCAAACTTACGGTACAACACATAAATTATTTTCCTTACTACTGCATTCATGGTATTCGAATTATCCCCCATGAAATGACGTTTAAAAGCAGCCACTGCCGAAGCAGGATAAGATATATCATAACCGATTATTCTCAGGCCCATCAGGTAATCAAAATTATCCGGCACCTGCACATTGGTAGTATCATCCCACCAAAGGCCAAAGCCCTTTCCACTTAACTCTTTCCAGGGAAACTTTGAACCCGGATCAACCTTTCTTGCCGGTGCTATATCAGCATGGCCGATAAAGTTGGCATCTGGTATTTTATATGCAGCTTTCAGCCTGTCAAGTAAAGTAGTTAAACTGCTTATCTGTGCTTCTGTAAAAGGCAGGTAACCGCTATTATCCAACTCAATGCCGATACTGCTAGAATTTAAATCAGTGTTATTACCCCATTTACTATCACCCGCATGATGCGAACGCAACAGGTCATTCAACATATGATGTACTGTTCCATCTTTACAAATAACATAATGGGCACTGGCTTCCCTGCCACCGGGTGTTGTAAATTCCTGTAGTGTTTGCTCGCAGCTATTATTGGCTGTATAATGTATTATTACAAAATTGGGGCGGCGCAAGCCCATATTCGGCGTACCTACCCATTCCTCGGAATAAGTAAGACCGGCTGAATCAACCAGTGGATACCTGAAAAGAACTTTTGCAAGAGAATCAACCATGCTACTGTATAGTTGATTCGTTTTCCCATATTTAGCCATCACAGAACCAACTCCCTGGATTGATATATTTTTTTCATTGTTTCCATCCGCTGAATCCTTTATGGGTAGGGCGGGACCTTTCAGAAAAACTGCTTTAGTGCCAGATGAGGTTTCCAATTGTTGGGCAACTGCATTTAACATAAATAAGTTGCACAACAATAAAACTAAAAATCCCATCAGAGGTCTTTGGGTGGTTGCTGAATGCATCTTTAAAGTTACTGAATTTATTTTTTTCGCCTGTCGTTAGGACGATGGAATTTTCGATATGGTTTGCTTCCACCGCTGCGAAGGCGAGGTGTATACACCGGTGCTTCACCAAACTCCTTCGGCATCTCTGCTTTCTCCACTTCTTTACCAAGCAGTTGTTCAATAGCGGCAAACTTATTTTGTTCTTTTTCTCCAATCAATGTAAAAGCAGCACCATCTGCTTCAGCCCTTGCGGTACGGCCAATACGGTGCACATAATCTTCGCCATCTCCCGGCACATCATAATTAATTACCACATCTATCGTATCAATATCAATACCACGGCTTAAAATATCTGTAGCTACCAGCACCGGAATACGGCCAGCAGTAAATGCACTTAATGTACTTTCCCTTTCTGCCTGCAACAAATCACTGTGGATTTCAGCAACATTAATTCCACCATGTTTCAATTCCCTTGTCAGTTGTTTCACCGTTTGTTTACGGCTGCAAAAAACTAACGCATTTTTATACGGTGTTTCTTTTAAAAGCTTTTTTATCAAAGGCAATTTTTGTGGTTCGTACACCACAAATGCTTTTTGTATAATCTTCTCAGGTGGTTTGGAAATAGCAATATTAATTTCCACCGGCTCATGCAAAATCTTTTTAGCCAGTTGTCTTATTTTTTCCGGCATCGTTGCAGAAAATAATAAGTTCTGTCTTTTAGCCGGGAGTGTTTGAATGATTTTATTAATGTCATCCTGGAAACCCATGTCCAGCATTCGGTCTGCTTCATCCAGTACTAAAAATTGTAAGCCCTTCAGGTTTACATAGCCCATATTCAGGTGGGCAATCATACGACCGGGAGTACAAACAAGAATATCGGCACCCATCTGCAAGGCTTTCTTCTCAGCAACAAAACTCTGTGCATCATTACCACCATATATGGCAATCGAACTAAGGTGAGTGAAATAAGAAAGACCTTCCATGTGTTGCGAAATCTGGATGGCTAGTTCCCGGGTAGGTACAATAATCAATGCACCCACTTGTCCGTCTACATGATTATTCAGCAACCGGTTCATCACCGGCAATAAAAAAGCAGCTGTTTTTCCTGTACCGGTTTGTGCTGATGCTATCACATCTTTACCCTCCATTATCGGCGGTATCACCTGCTCTTGTACCGGTGTGGCATTTTCGTAATTAGAAGCCTCTATACCTTCCAGCAGGTTTGGATGAAAATTAAACTCTGTAAAACGCAAAATGAAATAGTGTTAAATCGTTGACACAGGCCTTCCTGTAATTTTTATGTGGCCGTGAAGATAATGAAAATCATCCCTCCAACTGCCTAATGTCATGCCAATAGCTTAAGGGGTAGTGTAGCTTACATATCGAACCACGACACATTTTCTAACTTTAAAACTACTGTTATGAAATATAGTTTATTACTCGGAGCAATTGTTATTTCCATGGCGGGTTATGCACAAGCCTGGACCAAACAATACGACCATGTGGATGATTGTGTTTGCGGAATGTCGCTGGTAGGTAAAGGAGATAAGCACGGATTTGTTGATAAAACCGGTAAAGTGATTGTACCGCTTATTTATGATGAAGCAATGACCTTTTCAGAAGGAATGGCAGCTGTAAAACAAGATGGAAAATGGGGATTTTTAGACAGCACCGGCAAACTGGTTATACCTCACAAATATTCAGATGCAATGTCTTTTCATGAAGATATGGCCATTGTCAGCAACGGAAATCATTACGGATTTATTGATAAAAACGGTAAAGTGATGATTGAAATGATTTATGATAATGCGTTGAAATTTTCAGAAGGGCTGGCAGCTGTTAATAAAAATGGGTCATGGGGTTATATTGATGCAAACGGTAAAGAAGTAATCCCATGCAAATATGGCTTCGCTGGATATTTTGATGGAGGCAATGCTAAAGTAATGAAAGAAAGTAAATGGATTGTAATAGACAGAGCCGGTAAAAAAGTAGCTGATGTTGATTAGGAACTTAAGTAATGCCAATATGGGTTATACTAAAACAGCCTTTTTACAAAGGCTGTTTTTTATTTAATTAATTTCTATTCCATTATCTGCTCCAGGTGGGCCAACCTTCCATCTTTTCCCATGCCTTCTATTATCACCCGGAAACGCTTGGTTACATCATTATTATAAAAAATAAGCAGTGCCTTATTATTTTTTACAGAAGTTACCACCTGTGGGTTCCAGTATAAAGTAGTACGTAAATCTTTTCTTTCATTAGCTGCATTAAAGCTGGCATAATTGGGTGTATAAAACTGTTTTATTACCGAATAGCCGGTAACACTTGCACTGTTTAATCCCTTACCGGGTGTAGAAGCAGCATCACCGCCACGTCTTGTATAAATTGCAATGGCACCCGAACTGCCCCCTGATGCCCCATAAAAAGGCGGACGGAAAACTTTTATATAAGCCACATTATCTACGCTGACAGAAGAGAGAAAATTTGCATCCACTGGCATTTCATCTAAGAATAGTAATGGGGCGCCGCCACGCCAGTCTACTGTTGGGGTGGCACCTGTCGCATTAATATTAAGCCCGGCCACCTTCCCCTGCAGGTAAGTAAAAATATTGGGTGAGATGCCGGCAAGCTTGTCATTTATCAAATCAAATTGATAGCCATCCCCGGATCCTGCAAACATTCCGGAAGCATATTTTTCATCCAGTACCTGCACCGGAGTTTTTGTTTTTGCTTTAATCACCACATTATCCAGCATTTTTCCTTCATACTGTTTCAGCATACTTATCATTTCATCCGATAACTTAAAATGGCGGGCAAAGCCGGTGGTATCTCCAAACTGATTATTAAAAATTCCAATCGCCGGTATCCGGTTGCGAAAGGCTGGCAGGCGGCTTTCCATAAACTGAAGCGTTGCATCCCTTATACTTTTTGATGGCTGATAATAAATATGCGCTGTATCAAATAAAATGAGTGACGGATCATCAAACGTTCCGTTTGGTTCTACCGGTAAGTACGAAATTTTATTCCCATCGCCTCCTTTCTGACTGACTACTAAAATAACATGGGCTTTATCCCGCAACTGGGATGGAGTAACGCCATACACCTTTCCCGACAAAGTGAGATACGAAGTATCTTTTGGAAAACTGATTTTCGGCATTTTGCCACTCACCACATCTTCCCATTTAAAACGCCGCCAGCCGTGGGTGAGCATTACCAGGTCAAGATGTTTACTAACAACATCATTGTTCGCTGAAAAATAATACCAGGGGTTATACACCTGTCCTTTTATGTCACTGGTGAGTAAAAGATGAGAGACAATATTGTTGCTGCTATCTGTATCAATGTCCGCATCGGTTACTGATACAGAAAAGTTGACCGGCATACTATCCGGCACACTGATTTCAATTTCATTTCTTGCCCTTTTATTTAATCCCCAGCGCTGCACATTCATCTCTGCAGCCAACTTGTATTCTTCATTATTAATATAAGTAATCCGTTCTGCCAGTGGATTCCATTTACTGTCAAAAATCGTAATAGTTAAAATACCGGAAGGAAGGCCTTGGGTTGGAATAGTCCCTGAGGCACTGCCTTTTGAAATATCTTTTGTTACTTTAAAAGCCTGGTGCTGGTTGATTGTACCCAGCAAATAAACAGTACCCAATACAGATGCAATATCCTGTGGTGCATTGATACTAAAATTTCTTTTCGTTCCGGCTACAGATACCTGTAATGAAATACCGGAAGATTTAACAGCCGGCAAAGGAGTGGTATATTCCGTTCCTTTTTCATCTTTCCATTTTGCAGTAAATATTTCTCCCTGCTGTGGCAGCAAAAAGAAATAACCCATACCATCATGCAATACACGAAGGCTGTCAACTGTTTTACCCTGGTTATTTTTAATTATACCTTTTACTTTTACAGGTTTACCCCATTGGTCGTTGGCTTTAAAAGCGATTTTATTATTTACTCCTTCTATTGCATCACCACCTTCCGGGAAAAACGTAAGTTCCGGAGTAATAACATTCTTTGCAATGCTTGTTGTATTTCTTGAAAGCACAATTAAATCTTTTTCATAAACAAAAGCAGAGTCGAAATTAAGCATCCAGCGGGTATATGCTTTTACATGGATATATTTCCCTTTGTAATCTGCTGGTATATCAAACTGACCATTGGTGGTAGACCATTGCAACGGACTTACCGTATGCGAAAGAAGATTGCCTTTATCATCTGTCCAGTCAATATAAAAGGTTTTACTTTTCTCTGCCGGGTAAATACCTTCCATCAGGTAGGCTTTAAACCAGATAGTTTCACCCGGTATATAAGTTGATTTATCGTATTGGATATAAGTCCGTTCCTGCGCAAATTCCTCAGCATAGCGGGCAATAGTATTATCAATGCTTTGTGCAGCAGAATATAAACAAATAAAAAACAGGGCAAAAAAAGTAGTAGTAAGCCTTTTCATTATCCAACTCTTGTTTAATAAAAATTGACGTATGCAAAATACGGCATAAAATAAATGAAACAAGGCCATTAACAGTTTAGCAACAGATAAAAAAGAAAGACATTACATATTTCTGCGATACTGCCCACCCACCTCGTATAAAGCATGGGTGATTTGACCGAGGGAGCAATATTTCACCGTCTCCATCAGCTCTGCAAACAGATTTCCATCATTGATAGCAACGGACTTTAACCGTTCCAGCATATCTGCAGATTTATGTTCATTCCGTTTCC
>JANMFO010000429.1:0-1789 GCA_031374245.1 Chitinophagaceae bacterium
CCCAAAAACATTAAGAGCACAGGCCGAAGAAGCATTAGCTAAAATGGAAATGCTCACCGGCAAAAAATTTGGTGATGCAACAGATCCATTGCTGGTATCAGTACGTTCAGGAGCCAGGCGAAGTATGCCGGGTATGATGGAAACTGTATTGAATGTCGGACTGAATGAAAATACCATCAAAGGTCTGATTGCCCAAAGTGGTGATGAACGATTTGCTTATGATGCTTACCGCAGATTGATAATGATGTATGCTGATGTAGTGATGGAAAAAGGTGGCGGCATTGAAGTAAAAAATGGAAAGGGCATCCGCAAAATGCTGGATGAAAAACTGGAGCACATCAAACAAAAACAGGGATATGTCAGTGACACCGATCTGACTGCCGAAGAACTAAAAGAATTGGTGAAAGACTATAAGAAAACAGTGAAGAAAATTTTAGGTACTGATTTTCCCGATGACCCCTGGCAACAACTTTGGGGTGGTATCGGTGCAGTGTTCAGCAGTTGGAATGGAAAGAGGGCAATCGAATACCGCCGTATAGAAAAAATTCCTGATGAATGGGGAACTGCAGTCAATGTACAGGCAATGGTTTTTGGTAATATGGGCGATGACAGTTGTACCGGTGTAGCCTTTACAAGAAACCCGGGCAATGGTGAAAATAAATTCTATGGAGAGTATTTAGTTAATGCGCAAGGCGAAGATGTAGTGGCTGGTATCAGAACCCCGGCACCTGTAAATGAATATTCAATGAATGACCAGAGCAAACATTTTACTTCACTGGAAAAATTAATGCCGGGTCTTTATAAAGAACTATTCAGTTATCAGAAAAGATTGGAGCAGCATTATAAAGACATGCAGGATATTGAGTTCACCATTGAAAAAGGTAAGCTCTACATGCTGCAATGCCGTGTTGGTAAAAGAAATGGTGTGGCTGCCGTTCGCATGGCGACTGAAATGCACAAAGAAAAACTGATTGATGTCAATACAGCAATCATGAGAGTTGGCCCCAATCAATTAGTTGAATTACTGCTTCCCATGCTTGACCCAAAAATAGAATTGGTTACCAAACCAATTGCTAAAGGATTACCAGCCGGACCTGGTGGAGCAAAAGGCCGTGTCGTTTTTTCTTCTAATGACGCAGTTGAATGGGCGCATAAAGGTGAAAAAGTAATTCTTGTCCGTGAAGAAACTTCTCCAGAAGATGTAGATGGCATGCATAAATCGCAAGCTATCTTAACTACAAAAGGTGGTATGACATCTCATGCTGCATTGGTGGCAAGAGGCTGGGGTAAATGTTGTATCGTAGGTTGCGGTGATATTGAAATTCACAGCGAAACAAAAACATTTAAAGGAAAAGATGGTAGTATTATTCATGAAGGCGATTGGCTGAGCCTGAACGGGACAAAAGGACTGGTATATGAAGGCAGTATGGCATTAGTAGATATTGATTTGGATAAAAACCAGTCTTTTAAAGATCTTATGAAATTGGTTGACAAAATAAAAGTATTGGGAATCAGAACTAATGCAGAAACACCCAAAGATGCCGCACAGGCTATCAAATTTGGTGCTGAAGGAATTGGTTTATTTCGTACAGAACATATGTTCTATGGTGAAGGAAGCGAACAGCCATTATTTCTTTTACGTAAAATGATTGTAAGTAAAACCGAAGAAGAAAGACGTTCAGCACTTCATGAGTTATATAAATATGTAAAGAAAGATGTTAAAGACACTATGCTGGTAATGAAGGGTTATCCTGTAACCATCCGCCTGCTTGACCCGCCACTGCATGAG
>JANMFO010000368.1:0-3873 GCA_031374245.1 Chitinophagaceae bacterium
TTTTATTTTTTTAACGGTTTATGCCCTCACCGATCTGATGGACAGAAACCTGTATGCTATTATCTGGGAATGTATCCGCAGCAGTGTGGGACTTACTATTTTATTTGATCAAAACGATTGGTTTGGGGCAAATGCAATGCTTTATTCAGTGAATTATATTTTAGGGGGCTATTTTGTTCTATCAATTATCCTTACCGGATGGTTTGTATTTAAACATTGGAAGGAAGACAGTCAAATAAGGGTTCAGGGAAATCTCAGCCATTAAAAAAATACCCGTAATATTAAGGAAGTTAAAATTACCCGCCAGCACGGATAGATTTGAGGGGATAAATGTATATTTTACGTTATGGTTTATCTGGCAAAAAGAAGTTTTTCCCGTTTGGCAGGCATATCGATTTGCCTTCTTGTATCTCAAACGGGTATCTCCCAGTCCGGGAATCAACCCAAAGACATTTCCATCCGGATTGATACAACCACTGTTATTGATGAAGTTTTCTTCCAGGTAAAAACGGTGAACCGCATCAACGAAGATTCTGCTTTTGTTACAATAAATTCAGGTAAAGCAGATGGTATTTTTGTGGGTGCAGAAGGCCACCTTATGAGTTCATATAATGTTGTTGACAGCAAAAGCAGTGAATATAAGGCCTTCCTTGGATCGAGGGAATCAACGGCTTATCTGGGATCGGCAAAAATCACAAGCATAACAGACCACTCCGCTACAGCTCTTATTCAACTATATAGCAAGTATAAAAAAGATAAAATATATCCTGCTGACCTGCTGGGCATTCAAATACATCCTGTTTCCGGTTTTGCTAACAATATTTTTTTCGAACTGGCTAGAAGAGATATAACTTTTTTAAATAATAACAAAGAAGAACTAAAAAGCAAAGAAAGTACCCTTGTCAACACGGAGTTGGATTTTGAGAAAAAACTGTTGCTTGCTTACACAGAAGAGATACATGATTTTTATACGGAAATTCTTAAATATACAGATTCCACTTTCACCACTACGTATAAACAAGGGCCATTTAAAGGGAATACGCTGGTTAATGTTTTCAAAATTGCTACTTATTATGATCTGTACAGTTTTTTTCATTTTGTAAAAAGCTACCCGGGAAAGTACATGGGTAAATCCTGGAAAATAAATGAAACTTTTGCCACATGGGCATTAAACCATGCACCCCAGGGAGATAGAAACAGGGATTGGCTGTTGCCGCTTATTGAAGAAAAAACAATAAATCAGCTTGGTGATTTTGTTAAAGCCACATCATTCTATCTGAAATCGGATTCCTTGATGCAATGGACTGAAAGGGTTAATACTTTACAGGGTAACGGGAAAACAGAAGAAGCTTTTTCGCTGTGTGATAAACTGATTTATATAGCACAACAGCTAAAAAATGAAAAGGCAGAATATGAATTTTATAATACCCGTTCGTTTCTTTCTGATGCAAAAGGAGATATGAAATCTGCACTGGCCGATGCATTAAAGGCCCAAAGGTTTAACCCGGCTAACCTGGATTACAAATACAATCTTGCCAACCTGTATGGCAAAGCAGAAGATTTTGACAACTGCTTTAAACTGTATGATGAAATGGTAAAACAGTTTCCCGGGAATACCAATATCGTTGGAAACTATGGCTGGTATAAATTAACTGCCGGCAAAGTGGACGAAGCCACACCCTATTGCAAAGCCGGTTATTATGGTG
The DNA here is from genome assembly GCA_031374245.1 of Chitinophagaceae bacterium. GTDB lineage: Bacteria > Bacteroidota > Bacteroidia > Chitinophagales > Chitinophagaceae > JJ008. Next base: position 1,707 of record JANMFO010000368.1, read on the forward strand.
ATACTACCAGTGTGGCATTTACAATAAACTATGGACACACTTTTTTACTGAAAGGAAATACGGATAGTGCAAAATATTATTATGAAAAAACGTTGAAGAACCTGAACAAGCCATCAGATTATTATGAAGGTCCGAAAACCGATTTTATACTTTTCTTTAAAAAGGGATGGGAAAGAAAAGCTGTTGCGGATATGGCGGAATGGATGGATAATGAATTTAACGAAAAGTATCTTGCCATAACAAAAGGAAACCAGGTATGGGAAGAAGCAAAAGCATTGTATGATAAAAAAAATTACAAAGGTGCTGTTGCAGTATGGCGAAAGTATATTTCCCTTTTTGATAAACTAAAGACCCCGCCCTACAATTATATTCACAATGCATACAACTGGATAGGCTCATCTTATTATTCAGCAAAAATGTACGACAGCACCGAAGTAAATTATACCAAAAGCAGTAAGATTGCCCGTGATTATTTAGTAAGCCAGCGGAATAAATTAACGGATAAGGAAAATGACCACCTCGTAAACGACTATGATCGGCTATATAATTTATATACCAGCACAGGAAAAAAAGACAAGGCTGAACAGTTTAAAATATTATATGATGCCGAAGTGCAAAAAGTAACAGAGCTATATACAAGACCTGCCCTGCATATTATAGCTTTAAGCAGCAGCAGTAAAGAAACTGGTTACTCTGACAAAGCCAATGCTGCACATTTTTTTAAAAGTATTACCGGATTAAATAAACAAAATGGGCAAGCCGGTTACACCAAACTATTACCGGGAGAAAAAACGACTAAAGAAATACTCATTGATTGCCTGAAGGAAGTAAGAAAGCAATCCAAGCCGGAAGATATATTTATCTTCTACTATGCCGGTGAAAAAATTGATACTGGTGGCCTGGGGTTTTTGAAAATAAATGATAAGAATCCTGATCAGGGTACCATTGCTATCACAGAGCTGATGGATAACCTGGACCTTGTGTATGCAAATAAAAAAATGATCATTACGGATCATCCAAATACTGCACTTTTTTCCCTTATCACTTCAAAATATTCCACCACGGGAAATAATTCATCTGAAATTATTTTTCTTAGTCCCGGCGTTGAAACCCCGGTTCAGGAAAATGGGATATCGATGTTTACCAACCTGCTGGCAGGCAGCATCGAAGAATTGCAAAAGAAAGAAGCATTCTCCGCAAAAGATTTTATAGACAAAGCTTCCTATGCCATGGGCAGGGGCCAGTATTACTTGCCCGTTTTATCATTTTCTTATGGAAAAGATTTTTTACTGTTTGATAATAAAAATACAAGCGACAATGCAAATGGCAGTATTGCCACAAGAGGCCTTACTCCAACTGGCAATTCAGCCAGGGATGAAGATGTAAATACAAATGCACCGCAAAAAAATTACGCATTGCTTTTTGCCACAGACATGTACCAGGATGCGCAGTTTAATAAATTGGTCAACCCGATCAATGATGCCAAAGCAATGGAAGCTATATTAAAAAATGATTTTGATTTTGATGTTAAATTAGTGATGAATCCAACCCGTGATGAAATTGAAAAATGGCTTAGTGAGTACCGTGATAATAAAAGATATGGCCCCAATGATCAGCTATTCATTTTTTTTGCAGGGCATGGGGTATATTATGATAATGCCAAAATGGGTTACCTGGTAGCAAAGGATTCAAAAGTTGATGACCCGATACATAAAACATATCTTTCTTACAGCGACCTGGGTAATATTTATCTTAAAAATATCAATTGCAACCGCATATTCCTGGTACTGGATGCATGTTTTGCAGGTTCATTCTTTGATAATAATACAGTGCGGGGTACACCACAGGAAATAGATGCAAAAAATCTGGCTTATTTAAAACGATCAGCATCCAACCAGCGTTTTTACAAAGGTATTTCTTCAGGAGGTAAACAATATGTTGCAGATGGCAAACCCGGACAGCACTCCCCTTTTGCCGGAAGCTTTATGAAAATACTGTTTAATAAGGCCTTGCAGAAAAATTTTGTAACTGCTGATGAAATTATAGGTGAGATAAAAAGTAACCCTCCCGGTTCAACTGCCATTTGTGAAGGCAATTTTCACTACAGCGACCCGTTCAGTCATTTTATTTTTGAACTAAAACGCAGCGAGAAAGTTTCTGATATTAA
>JANMFO010000373.1:0-2744 GCA_031374245.1 Chitinophagaceae bacterium
TTACATAACGGATGCAGTAGAGGGAACCGTTTTATCGATGGAAACACCAGGAACAAATGGTCAGATATATCATTTAGGAACTGGCATAGAAATAACCATTGAAGAGCTTACCAGGCAAACTGGTGAGTTTATGAATTTTAAGGGTGAGTATAAAAATGCTCCAACATACCCCGGTTCGGTTTCCCGCCGTAGTCCTGATGTTACAAAATCAAAAAAAGAATTAAATTTTACAGCGAAAGTAAGTTGGAAGGAAGGTCTCAAAAAAACAGTTGACTGGTACAATGCTTATTTTGATGCAGGAAAAACAGTACCTGAAAAAATCACTTTCCAGTAAATTTATTCTTCAACATTTTCTTGTTTTTCTGATATGTACAAATACATAAAACGTTTTTTTGACATCCTCTTTTCATTAGTAGCATTTACGATACTGCTGCCGCTTTTTATACCTATCATTATTTTACTATTACTTACCGGGGAGCATGAAGTTTTTTATCAGCAGGATAGAGTAGGTTTCAGGAATAAAATATTTGGAATCTGGAAATTTGCTACTATGCTGAAGAATAGCCCGAATATGGGGTCAAAGGATTTAACGATGCGTAATGACCCACGGGTAACTTTTATGGGCAGGTTTCTAAGGAAATCAAAACTGAACGAATTGCCACAGCTTATCAATATACTTACCGGTGATATGTCCTTTACCGGCCCAAGGCCATTGATGAAAAGCGGCTTTGACAGGTATTCAGAAGATTTGAAAACAAAAATTTATAATGTTAAACCGGGGCTTACAGGAATCGGCTCTATTGTATTCCGGGATGAAGAGCTTATCATGACCAAAAGCAGCCTGCCACCGGATGAATGCTACCGCACTATCATCCTTCCTCATAAAGGTGCCCTTGAACTTTGGTATCAGCAGCACCAGAGTTTCTTTACTGACTTTATGTTACTATTTCTTACCGGTTGGTATATACTTTTCCCTGATAGTAAGTTAGTATCTAAAGTGTTCCCATCACTTCCTGAAAGAGAGTTTTGAAAAATCTAAGCAGAGTTACTTTCTTCAACGATTAATAAAAGAGTAATTTCGATTGTAGCAGGATAAATTATGTTCAAGTTATTTTCACGTACAAAAAGTAGCCAGCAAAAAGCTGATTTCAGTTTATTAAAAGCTGATATGCACTCTCATCTTATTCCGGGTATCGATGATGGCTCGCCGGACTTAGAAGCTTCACTCCACTACATCCGTGGTATGGCGGCACTTGGTTATACAAAACTTATCACTACACCACACATTATGTGGGATATGTACCGGAATGAACGGGATGATATTCTAAAAAGACTTGAAGTGTTACAATCGACGGTTAAAAAAGAAGGGATTGCAATCGAACTTCATGCAGCTGCAGAATATTTTTTAGACGAACATGTAGAGTTGCTGTTAAAAAATAATGAGCCGCTTTTAACAATAAGCGGTAATATGGTACTGGTTGAGTTTTCTATGGCTCTTGCTTCAATGAACCTGAAAGATATTTTATTTGATATGCAGATGAAGGGCTATCAACCGGTGATAGCACACCCGGAACGCTATATTTACCTGGAGAAGAACAAAGAGTTCTATGATGAACTGAAAGATATAGGCTGTATGTTTCAACTTAACCTGCTGGCGGTAAGTGGCTTTTATGGGAAAGCCGCTAAAGAACTGGCTAATTACCTTATTAAAAAGGAGTATTATGATCTGGTGGGTACAGATTTGCACCATGACCGGCATCTGGAAGCACTGGAAAACCCTTCACTGGCCGAACCATTGGAAAAATTGATTGCTACAGGTAAGATCAGGAACAGTCTGCTATAGTAAATTGTCTATTTTTCGCTTATTTTATAAGAGTTTAACCATCCGGTTAAACTTTTTTTATTTATAGTTGTAATTATATCCTTATGAATGCTTTTACAATTAAAGATCTTGAAAATCTGTCCGGTATAAAGGCCCATACGATACGTATCTGGGAACAACGATACAATTTTCTGAAACCGCAGCGGACCACTACTAATATCAGGTATTATACAAATGACGAACTGAAGACCGTTCTGAATATTGCTTTGCTCAACAAATATGGGTTTAAGATCTCACATATAGGCCGGATGCAGCCCAGTGAAATAAGAGAAAGAATACTCACTCTCGGTGATGTTCATGCTATTCAGGAAAGAATCATTAATGATCTGGTGCAGCAAATGGTAGACCTTGATATGGAGACATTTGAAAAAACGCTGAACGGTTATATTTCTGCAAAAGGCATAGAACGGACCATTACACAAATTATATTTCCCTTTCTGGAAAAAATAGGAATACTCTGGCAAACTGGTCATACAAATCCTGCACAGGAGCATCTTGTTACTAATATGATCCGTCAGAAACTGATGGTGGCTATTGAAAGATGTATAACTCCAATGAACATCAATAAAACCGTCCTGTTTTTTCTGCCGGAAGGAGAGCATCATGAGCTTGGTCTTCTTTTTATTTATTACCTGTTAAAGAATAAAGGAGCAAGAACTATTTACTTAGGTGCAAACGTACCATTGAAAGATGTAGAGTATGTAGTGAAACTTAAGAAGCCGGATATAGTCTTTATACATATGACCGCTACTGCTACAACGTTCAACTTCGAAAAATTTATAAATAGTATTGAACAAAAAATCGACAATGTACCTACCATCATTTCTGGTTTGCTGGCTCAAAACTATAAGAAACGGGTGCC
>JANMFO010000391.1:0-8885 GCA_031374245.1 Chitinophagaceae bacterium
TGAAGAATATTACCAGCCGTCTTAGATTGGTTCAGGGTAATATTAATTTTGAAAAAGATATTTCCCAGACTTATTATAAAGTAACCATTGAACTGCCAAAGGATGAACCATATCAGTAACAGTGCTTCAATAATTAAAAGATTCCTTTAAAAACCGTATAAATACTGAATAACTGATAATTCGCTAATTTTATCCAATATCTGATAACTAATGGGAACCATCAAAGTAGCTATTGCAGACGATCACAAAATCTTTCGGAAAGGGGTCATCCTTTCACTGCGGCCATTTACTAATATAAAGTTTGTACAGGAAGCTGAAAACGGTGATGATTTGCTTGCAGGCTTAGCAGCATCTGAACCTGATGTAGTACTGATGGATTTGCGGATGCCTGGCAAAGACGGCATAGAAGCAACCAAAGCGGTTAGCAAGCAATACCCACATATAAAAGTACTTATCCTGAGCATGTATGAAGATGAACGGTTTGTTTATCACCTGATGGAAAATGGTGCAAACGGATATCTGCTTAAAAATTCTGAACCACAGGAAATACGCCGTGCCATTATGGAAGTATCAGAAAAAGGATATTATCTCAATAATTTTGTAAACCGTATACTGCTTAAAAAATCTCACTCCCGCCAAAAAGTAGTGCCTTCACTAAACAGTGAAATAACGTTAAGCGATAAAGAAAAAGATGTGCTGCGCTTTATTTGTATGGAGTTTACAGCGGCCGAAATAGCACAGAAAATGGAAATAAGCCCACGTACTGTAGAAGCTATTAAAGACAGGCTAATGGAACGCTTTGGCAGTAAAAACACAGCAGGATTGGTATTCTTTGCTGTTAAGAATAACCTGATAGATTAGAAAGGTTACGGGTTATGAGTTTCGGGTTTCGGAACTTTGATCAAAAAATTTCAAAATTGCATTTCAGGAACATCTCCTTCAATTATTAATTTCCCTGCTGTCTTTGATTTTATTTCTTCCACGGTTACCCCAGGTGCCCTCTCAATTAGTTTAAAGCCATTGGGCGTCACATCTAACACAGCAAGGTCACTTACAATTTTCTTTACGCATCCAACACCTGTAAGCGGTAAAGTGCATTCAGGCAACAGTTTTGATTCTCCTTTAGGATTGCTGTGCATCATAGCAACAATGATATTTTTGGCACTGGCCACTAAATCCATCGCTCCACCCATTCCTTTCACCATTTTCCCGGGAATTTTCCAGTTAGCTATATCACCAGATTCACTTACTTCCATTGCGCCTAATACTGTCAAATCAACCTTACCGGCCCGTATCATACCAAAACTCATAGCAGAATCAAAAAATGAAGAACCCGGTACAGTAGTAATTGTTTGTTTGCCTGCATTGATCAGATCAGGATCTTCTTCTCCTTCAAAAGGGAATGGTCCCATACCGAGTAAACCATTTTCGCTTTGCAACACAACGTTGATTCCTTGTGGAATATAGTTGGCCACCAGTGTAGGAATACCTATTCCAAGGTTTACATAAAAACCATTCCGTAATTCTTTTGCGATGCGATGTGCTATTTGTTCCTTCGTTAAAGCCATGAAAAAATCTTTATTCAGTTTTTCTGATTGTTTTTTGTTCAATTCTCTTCTCGTAATTTTTCCCTTGAAAAATTCTGTGAACATAAATACCCGGAGTATGAATATTGTTAGGATCGAGTTCGCCTGCTGGTACCAGTTCCTCCACTTCAGCAATTGTAATTTTCCCACCCATTGCCATCAGAGGATTAAAATTCCGGGCTGTTTCTTTATAAACAAGGTTACCGTCTGTATCGCCCCTCCATGCTTTTACAATAGCATAATCAGCATCAAACGCATATTCCAGCAGATAATCTTTCCCATTAAAATTACGAACCTCCTTGCCTATAGCCACCTCTGTGCCCACACCCGCCGGTGTAAAGATGGCGGGCATTCCATAGCCAGCTGCCATGCAGCGGGTAGCTAATGTACCTTGCGGAATCAATTCTACTTCCAATTCGCCGCTAAGCAGTTGCCGTTCAAACTCGGCATTCTCTCCAACATACGAGGAGATCATTTTCTTAACTTGTTTTTGTTTTAGCATTAAGCCAATGCCAAAATCATCTACACCGGCATTATTTGAAATACAAGTCAGGTTCTTAATTCCCTTTTTTACCAATGCAGCAATACAGTTTTCAGGAATACCACAGAGGCCAAAACCGCCCAGCATCAGTGTAAATCCATCCCGTATATCACTGATAGCTATATCCGCATTTGCAACAACTTTGTTCATGCAAAAATCATTAGAAAGTAAAATTAGGGAAGTTGTATTTACAAACCGTAAAGCTTAATCAGACTTCAGCCTCAACCGTTTTAGCTTCTTCAAAACTCGGGTAGTATCTTTTATTATTACAGAATCAACAGCAGTCTTGAGGCTGTCTTTTATCGGATCATGCCTTGTAGTATCCGCAACAGGTTCTGGTGCAGCATTAACAATCGAATCCATTATAACTTTGAGTAAAACCGGATTTGATTTGTAAAATGTGAAACTGCGTTCAAACTTTTCTTTGGTCACCCCGTTAATAGCAAGAATCTGTTGATAAAGTTTGATACTTTCTGTTTTCCTTTTAAGAGAAGTATCTTTATTAAGTACATAATCAGCCAGGAACTGATCGGCCCGCATCATATCCCAAAGTACTGTCTGCATTTTTTTTTGTGGCAACACATTACCCGGAATTGCATTTTTGTTTTTACACCCTGCAGTAAATAACGAGATATAAATTATCATCAACCCGGTTCTCATTTTAATTCTTTATAGGCAGCTCCATTAGTAATATCAAGCTTTGATAATAGTTCTTTTGCCCTGGTCTTTTGGTCAGCAGTGGCTTTGCTGAAAACTTTTACCAGTTCTTTACTTTTCCCCTGGAAAAAGAACTGTAACACCATAGAATTGGGATTTTCTATGTTGATTGTATTCAGAAAGTTCAGGCAGTTCAGAATACCATTACGACCGGCATCTTCATTTTCAAAAAAAATATCCATCCCCGACCGGTAATAGGAGTACAGCGCATCATGTATCAGGGCAAACCTGTTATTATTCAAATTTTCTGCCAGCCAGTACCGATTACGCAAGCCTTCAAATGATTTCCACCCGGAAATATCTTTATTCTCAGGAGCATTATTTACAATATTCCATGCTTTCTGAAAATAGGCATCTCCCCCACGGAGTGAAAAGGAATTGTAATCAAGACCCAATATAATATTTACATAGTAAGCCAGTACTGCTGTAATATTAGCTGCCAACGGATCGTTGCCCTGCACCCTGTTTTCGTTAAACTCAACTGGCTGAAATTCCACATAACGAAAGACAATATTGTCATCCAAAAAATTCATTATCGGTGAATCGTAAGTAGTATTATAAACAGGTCGGGCAGCCTGAACGGTCAGTTTTCCTCTATATACATTATTGCCAAGATCCTGATCAATATTCAGTAAAAAATTACACTGGATTTTTTCATTTGGCTTGAACACATCGCTGGTCCAACGACGGGTATTTAAAAAATTGGTAAGTGCTGTTTGCAATGTCTGAAATACTTTTTTATCTATCTGTGTACTTACTTGGGCAGCCACCACTGTAAAGCGGGCCTGTATTTCCTGCCCCTGACCAATAATGGCACAGATCATGAAAGCAACAACAATTAAACTTTTCTTAAGCATAATAAAGAAGAATCATAGTGTCAACAATATCTTTTGCCACTTCAGTTTTTGATTTATTATTAAAACTGAATTCTTGTCCCCCCTTTTCGAATATAGTAACCTTATTAGTATCGTGGCCAAAACCTGTACCTGCATCATTCAAAGAATTCAGCACTATCATATCTGCATTCTTTCTTTGAAGCTTTTCCAGTGCATTATTTTTCTCGTCCGTCGTTTCAAGAGCAAAGCCTACCAAAATTTGTCCGGTTTTTTTCTTCTCACCAAGGCTTTTGAGAATATCTTTTGTTTTAACAAGTTCCAAGGTTAAACTCTCTCCACTCTTTTTAATCTTCTCCTTTGCAGCTCTAGCTGGTGAATAATCTGCCACAGCTGCTGCCATTACTGCTATGTCTGCTTTATCAAAAATATTATTGCAGGCTTCATACATTTCACCGGCTGTTTTTACTTTAATCAGAGAAATGCCATTGTTGGAAAAAGAAAGTTGTGATGGCCCCATTATCAATGTTACATCAGCACCACGGTTATACAATTCTTTAGCAATAGCAACTCCCATTTTTCCTGATGAATGATTTGCTATAAAACGAACCGGATCAATAGGTTCGTATGTAGGCCCTGCCGTTACTATTGCTTTTTTACCTTTTAACAGACGGGTCAAAAAAAAATTGTCCCTGATGTAGTTAAAAATTGTCTCTGGCTCAGCCATTCTTCCATCTCCGTGTAAACCACTGGCCAAATCCCCTTTTTCCACAGGAATAATTTTATTTCCAAAAGATTCTAATCTTGACAAGTTTGCTTTTGTAGTCGGATGCTGCCACATATCTTCATCCATGGCAGGAGCTACTACCACAGGACATGTGGCAGAAAGATAGGTAGCGAGCAATAAATTATCACATTGCCCATTAGCCATTTTAGCCAGTGTATTACAACTTAAAGGTGCTATTACCATAACATCGGCCCAGCGACCCAACATTACATGATTAGACCAGCTTTGCTCATCAAAGAGTTCAATCATCACGGGATTTCGGCTAAGGGTACTCAATGTAAGAGAAGAAACAAAATCCTTAGCTGAAGGGGTCATGATTACCTTTACTTCTGCCCCTGCTTTATTAAGCAGCCGAACAAGGTAAATTGATTTGTAGGCTGCAATACTGCCTGTAATACCCAATAATATTTTTTTCCCTTCCAACATTCTTTATCAAAAATAGCATTTACTTGTAAATGGTTATAGTACCATTATTTATTAACCTCCAAAAATAAAAAAGCGATGGAGTCCCATCGCTGATATTATTAGATTACTAAATACAATTAACTAAAAAGCTCATCCTCGCCTTTACGGAAATAAATTTTATCCTCCATAAACTCCTGCGTAGCCAATAATGCCGGGTTAGGCATTCTTTCGTATGCACGGGAAATTTCTATCTGTTCCTTATTTTCATGAATTTCTTCAAGGCTATCTGTATGGCTTGCAAATTCTTCCAATTTGTTATGCAATTCTTCCTTCAACGAAATATTGATTTGATTAGCTCTTTTGCCAACAATTGAAATAGACTCATACAAATTACCTGTCTTTTTCTTTATATCATCCAGGTGGCGGGTTTCAATATTATTAGTGATACCTGCACTTAGTTGGCGTCTTAATTTACTCATTATTTATAGTTTTTAATATTGGTTTGTGATAAAGTTAAAAAATCATCTGCTTCTTTTTTGAGTTTACTGTCCGGAAAACGATCAGTAAATTCATTACATTCATTTATTACCTGTGTAAACCTTTCAACTTTCTTCTCTTCCACACTCATTTCTGCAAATCGGTAATAAGATTTAATTATCATCAATTTATATTCGTCCCCTTTTACAGATTCAGGATAAGTATTCAGTAAAGTAGAAAAAGAAACACCCGCCGCTCTGAACTGTCCTATGTCAAAATATAACTGTGCCCCTTTATAGTCTTTCAATTCCAGCTTCCCTCTGCAAATATCAATTAGTTCATTAGCCTCTTTTATTCTTCCTGAACCCGGATGCGTATTAATAAATGTTTGCATCATTCCCATTGCCTTAATGGTATTTGTTTGATCTAACTCAGCTTTTGGCGATTGCTTATAAAATGAATAAGCCCTCATGTAGTCTATTTCCTCTGACTTTGTACTATTCGGGAAAATCTCCAGGTAGCTTTTAAAGAGGTTCTCGGCGTTTGAATAATCACTCTGATAATAGGCACAATATGCATATTTGTAGTAAATATCTTCAAACTCTTTTCCTGTTTTATAATAAGGCATTATATCTTCAAAGATCAACTGAGCCTTACTATATTTCTTTTTTACAAAATATTGTTCAGCCATACGGAGTTTAAAAGCCGGATCAGGGCTCTTCAATATTTTACTAATTTTATTTGAAGTTGTGTTTGTTTCAGAAGCAGTTTTCTTGCTACTGCGACATCCAACAAAAAGAACGGCACTAAAAATAATTATCCAGCAATATTTCATAAAGGAGTGCAAAGTTAACAGATACAAACAAATCTTGCATAAAAAATAATCTAAGCCAAAATTACAAAGTTAAGGTTTTGATAAAGGCTAACTGTTGATTAGCAAGCATTTAGATTTTATGGTTTGGTGTTCCTTGGTTATTTAAAATAATTTCAAAAGAATGCATTTAAGCCTCTGCCCTTCTTCTTAATTATTTAGAGTCATTAAAAAAGCCCTCCCGAAACCGGAAGGGCTTGTATTTCAAAATTTTTAATATTAGTTTTTGCGAAGATTCGGATGAGGAGGCTCTACCGTATTTGGTCCATCTTCACCTTCAGCAGCAGCACGCAGGTCTACAGTATTGCAATCACCACCATCCTGACCATAGTTGAAGATAAAGCGATCAATGCTGATACCTTCTTTGTCAACCATATAGTTAATAACTGCATTTACATGATCCCAGCTTAATTGCTGCTCTTTCTTATTTGATGCGCAATAGCCTATTGCTACTACTTTACATCCTGGATTGTTACGCAGTTTAGCAGCAACAGTAGAAAGAACTGCTTTAGCATCATCGTCCAACTTATTTGAACCGGCTTTGAAAGCTACACTTGGTAAAGATCCTAACAAAGTTGCACAATCATCAGCTTTAGCTTTACCCCAGCCTGGACAATCTTCACCTGGGCAAGGAACTGGACATTTACCAATACCATCAGCATCTACTGGTTGGCAATATGTTGGAGTAATCAATTCTTTATCCTTACAATCCGGTACACCATCACCATCAGTATCTTTAGTTACACCATGACTATCAACAGGACAACCAGAAGGAGTTTGTTCCTGGTCGAATTGGTCTGTTACACCATCAGCATCACTATCAGGCAATACTGGTTTTGGTAAACGCATTAAACGTGGATTACGGATTTCGCTGTATGCATAATCCAGTGGGTTCAACCACCATAATGGTTCAACTGATTTAGCACCAAGATTAATATTCAAACCAACACTTGCATAGTTATAAGAATCAAAATCACGTGTAAGAGCAGCATCACCGTAAGCATGCTCCTGCCAGCGTTGACCATCTAATAAATCATCTTTAATAAATGTATGACGGTCTTCAATAGCAAGATTAACCCTATTGCTAAGTTTGAAAGCAAAGCCAATACCAAGAGAAGCAGATGGTTTCAAAGTGCTACCAAACAGCTTTGGACGACGTGATCCCTGATTTTCAGCATCTGTTTCGTAAGTCTTATCCATACCAGCTTTCAACTGCTTGTAGGTATCTTTACGATTTTTATAAACACCACTTGTTGTTACAATTGAAGCGTAGTTGTATTTAGTATTTGATGCGTTAAGAGCATTTACTTTTGTATCGTAAATAGTTGCTCCTACACCAGCAAATCCATAAATATTAAATCCTGTTTTAGCTTTGTGGAAGCGGATATTATTGATTGTTACAAGCCCCTGAAGAGAAAGATCATGAGCCTTTGTTTTATAATTATAATATACCTGTTCCAATGGGGTAGTTCTGTCAGCCAGGTTATTAGTCCACCTATACTTGCTGGACACAACTCTTACATTTTGCGATAAACCTCCGTCTAAATAAGGGGCAGAATAAATTTGCGCAGTTGGAAGATTTATTCCATAAGCAGCATTTTTTCCAAAGTTATCTGCAGCGTTAAAAGTTCTTCCCTTTGCAGTTCCGTACATATACTCCAAACGCATAGAAAAGATATAACCAAAAGCTTTTCTTACATGAAGTCCGAAACTCGGAAATGCCAATTGTGAGGGAATATCGCCGCTTACGTTCATTGCTCCCAGCTTAAGACCCAACTCCCACTGATTGCGGGGTTTTGCAGGGAAATTATATGTACCGTTCAAAAACTCTGAATGCTGAGGCATTCTTTTGCCCGGAACCAGAGAAGAATCTTTAACATCATAACTGGCTCCTACTCTCTGAGAGAAACCGTAAGATGCTAACAGACAAAGTATGCCTGTCAATAATGTGTACTTTTTGCTTGCCATAACTAAGGATTAAGATTTTGAAGACTATGTCCAAATAATACGCAAAAATAGAGATTGAACGCTAATTACCAAATTTTTATGAAAAATATTTACTATATTTTGCTTATTACTTTCCCATAACAAGTCTCCAATCCCTGGTATTTTGTTGCATAATCGTTCAATTATTTTTTGCGACGTAAATTGCCGGGATTTCTAAATATGCATTTACCTACTAATTTAATTAAGGAAGAACTGGAGATTTTTGAAGGTCGTTTTAAAGAAGCGGCAAGGAGCCAGGCGCCCCTGCTGGACCGCATCATGAGATATATAGTGAAAAGGAAAGGCAAGCAGTTGCGCCCTATGTTTGTATTGCTTTCTGCTAAACTCTGTGGTGAGGTAAATGAACCGGCTTACAGGGCTGCATCGCTTGTAGAACTGCTTCATACCGCTACACTTGTGCATGATGATGTAGTAGATGACTCTATGGAAAGAAGGGGGTTTTTCTCCACTTATGCATTATGGAAAGCAAAAGCAAATGTGCTTATCGGCGATTATTTGTTGGCAAAAGGCCTGTTACTTTCTCTTGATAACAATGATTACCAGATACTGCACATCCTTTCTGATGCCGTAAGAAAAATGAGTGAAGGAGAGTTATTGCAACTGGAGAAAGCCCGGAGCTTAAATCTGAAAGAAGACATTTACTACGAAATCATCCGGAATA
>JANMFO010000400.1:0-3096 GCA_031374245.1 Chitinophagaceae bacterium
GAAGAATAGTTTTTTCATTGATAGGAGATTGCGGTTTCTATAACGAAACTAACTCAAATTTATTCCTGCGGAAAGAAGAAAATATTAAAGCAAAGGTTGCTTAAGAGTTGACTCCTTTCTAAAAAGGTGTCAACTCTATTAAGGTACATTGATATACTTATGAATTTGCAAACTCAGCTCCCATTTGGGGTTTGCTTTAATGTATTCTATCAGTAAGGGAGTTATTTCAGCAGCCTTATCCCATTCGGGTTGCAGGTACAGTTTGCAGGATGGAGAAACCAGTGCTGCATATTTTTCTGCCCAGTCAAAATCTGATTTGTTGAAGACGACAACTTTTAATTCATGGGCCAAGTGTAAGATAGGTTCCAGCGGAGCTTTAAATTTTTTTGGTGATAAACAAATCCAATCCCAGGTGCCGCTTAGCGGATGTGCACCGGATGTTTCAATATTGGTTTGTAATCCGGCTGCTTGTAATTCATTTGTCAGTTCATCCAAATTATGCATCAGGGGCTCGCCACCTGTTATAACTACCAATTCAGCCGGAGTCTTTTTAACTTCAAACTTCAAACTTTCAACTTCAAACATTGGATGTTTACTTGCATCCCAGCTATCTTTTACATCACACCACACACAGCCAACATCACAACCACCCAGTCTAATAAAATAAGCAGCTTTACCCTGATGAAATCCTTCACCCTGCAAAGTGTAAAAATGTTCCATTACAGGAAGTAAAACGCCGCTATGTTGTAATTTGTCTTTCATAAAAGAAATAGTATTCTCTCCTGAGTTTGTCGAAGGATAGAGGGGATAGGGACTTTTAGTTCTTTAGTGTGCAGGATTTGTAAGTACTCCTCATCAGTGCCGCAATTGTCATCGGTCCCACACCGCCGGGTACAGGTGTTATCCACGAACATTTAGGGGCCACAGTTTCAAAAGCCACATCACCCTTTAAACGGAAACCACTTTTTTTAGTAATGTCTGTTTCTCTCGTAATACCTACGTCAATAATAATAGCACCTTCTTTTACCATATCAGCAGTAACAAATTCTGGTTTGCCTAATGCGGCGACAATAATATCTGCCTGCAGGCAAAATTCTTTTATGTTTTTTGTTTGTGAATGGCAAATGGTAACAGTACAGTTGCCGGGATTACTATTTGCACTTAGTAATACACTCATCGGCCGTCCTACAATATTGCTGCGACCAACTACCACAGCATGTTTTCCTTTGGTATCTATCTTATAATGTTTCAGTAATAACATAATGCCATGTGGTGTAGCCGGTACAAAACCCGGTAAGCCCTGTAACATTCTTCCCACATTCACCGGGTGAAAACCATCTACATCTTTGTCAGGGTCAATGGCATTGATAACCTGTTCATCCGAAATGTGTTTGGGTAAAGGAAGTTGTACCAGTATCCCATCTACATCAGGGTCGGTATTCAACTCGTTTATTTTTTCCAGTAGTTTCATCTCACTGATGGATTCTTCAAATCGAATCAGCGTTGATTTAAAACCCACTTCTTCACAGGCTTTTACTTTGGCAGCTACATACGTTTCACTGGCACCATTACTGCCTACTAATATGGCTGCAAGATGCGGTACTTTTTTTCCTTCAGCAGCTAACTGGGCTACTTCAATTTTCAGTTCATCTTTTATTGCCTGGGCGGCTTTTTTCCCGTCTAAAATTTCCATGGCGCAAATGTAATACTTGTCTGATAGCTTGTCCCGATTTTTGGTAGTGTCTCAGTTTGAAATTTAATGCTTGACCGAGCAAGCAAGAGTTTTATTATCTTTGTTTTACTATGGCAAAGAAAAAACTATTACCTAAAGACACTAACAAAAAAGCAAAATCTGTAGTTGCAATGGCTACAGGGGAAGATTTAGAAACTACCCTTGATGGTAAAAATGCTGCTGCGGTAGCACTTGGTCGAAAAGGTGGATTAAAAGGCGGCAAAGCAAGGGCGGCATCCCTGACGGCAAAGAGACGTAAAGAGATTGCGCAAAAGGCTGCTGCTGCAAGGTGGGGAAGTAAGTAATAATCGGTAACTTTATCGCACAAAAAAAGGGTATTGCAAGTACCCTGATTTTAATATTTTAAAGGCTTCTACGGCCTGACATTTAATGTCATCACAAATTTAAACTATTTGTATGGCAAACAGGAAATTATTTCTCTTATTATTACTAGCTTTTTTAGGCTGCACATCACAAAAAAATATCAAATACCATTGTCATTGCTTATCTAATGGTAATTTTCCTAAGCCAGTCTCAACAAAACCAATTATGATAGTTAAGATTTCAAAAATCGATACTATGTTATTGAAGTAATTTGATTAGATATTTTATAGAAATAACACCACCCAAATTTATTTTTTGTGGCATTTCGAAACTAAAGTAACTGTCTGAAAGGATGCCTAATATGTAAGGGATGTCGCTTATAATAAATACTGGAAATCCATCATCCTCTATCTTTGAACTCCTAGGTTTTGTAAATACTAAACTGCCGCTTGACCCACCAAATACATTGCCGTCAATCAAAAACCCCGGAAATATTTTAGGTAGGGCGAAACCATATTTTTTATTATTAGCTATTCGCAATGTATCATTTAAATAAAAATCTTCTTGTGGGTCAGTAGCAATGATGCCTGACCGCAAAATTGGAGAAATATTTCTTTGGTCGAAATAAAAATTGGGGTATCCCATAAATAATACATCTGAACCTATTTGAACGCTTTGAGCCGATAGAGTATCGACATCTGCAAAGAAATCAGTAGGTATACTTTTTGACAGTAAATGTGTTAATCCAGCCAATTCAAAACTTTTTGAAACGTATTTCCACCCATAAGAATCGAATCGATCGAATCTATAAATTGAGAATAACCACCATCACCGCTCGATGGATTTGGCATTTCGGTGAGCCAGTCTATTCCGCCATTATCCTCTGCGATGAATCCGTTGAGAATTGTTGCAATGAAAACCGTATTTCGCATAATCATTCATGCTCTGCGAATAACGCCCATTGAACTTATGCGACTCGCTTATGAAGTTTAAGTTCTGGAAGTAAACCTACGGCTTCGACCAACTTTAGAATTCGATCA
>JANMFO010000401.1:0-6857 GCA_031374245.1 Chitinophagaceae bacterium
AAAGAATAGTTTTGTATTGAACTATGGCAGAAGGATAGAACGTCCGGACTATGAAGATTTAAACCCCTTTATTACATTTTTAGATAAATATACTTTTGAGCAGGGAAATCCAAACCTGAGGCCACAGTTTGCCCATAACATTGAATTGAGCCATACATATAAAGGATTTTTGACAACAACGTTGAATTATAACAGAACAACCGATATCATCCAGGATGTGCTGGAGCAAAATCCCGATAAGAACGAATCCTTTATAAAGAAATCAAACATTGCCAGCCGTGAGCAATTTGGTATATCTGTAAATGCCGGTGGTCAAATACAAAAATGGTGGACAGCCAATCTGTGGACTAATCTTTATAAAAATCATTATAAAGGCATAGTGAATGGTGATGATATATCATTGGGTGCTACAACGGCACAGTTTAATCTTTCAAACCAGTTTAAATTTAATAAAGGCTGGAGTGCAGAAGTAAGTGGTTTTTATATGACACCCCAGGTAGAAGGTGTATTCAGAATAAACGGGTTTGGTAAAGTGGATATGGGGGTTACAAAACAAATTTTAAAAGGAAAAGGGACATTGCGTTTGTCAGGAAGAGATATTTTCTGGTCGCAGAAGATTAGTGGTACAAGCCGTTTCAGCAATATCGACGCAGCATTCCAGCAGAGAAGGGATTCGAGACAAGTAGCCCTTGGTTTTACGTACCGATTCAGCAAAGGGAAAATGGGCAATAACCAAAAAAGAAAAACAGGCGGTGCTGATGATGAAAAGAACAGGGTAAATACCGGAGATAACTAATATAGCTATTAACTATTATAACCTTACCTTTCTTATTCAAACCCCCTGCTGATGCAGGGGGTTTTATTATTATACTATTCGTGGCTATTTTAAATTATCAACTGTACAGAAACCAAAACAATCTTACTTTTGAATAACTACAAACCATAAACTATAAACTTTAAATTACTTTTTTATGCCATCCTTTGATATTGTAAGTAAAGTAGAGGCGCAGCATCTTGACAATGCTGTGAATGTAACCACCAAAGAAATTACGAACCGTTTTGACTTTAAGGGTTCCCATGTGGTTATTAACCTTGATAAAAAAGAGTTTACCCTCAAGTTGGAAACCGATGATGATATGAAGATGGGGCAGCTTATCGATGTTTTGATAAACCGGGCACATAATCAGGGTATTGCACCTGAAGCATTCGATACATCCAAAGCAGGGGCACAAAGCGGTAAAGTGTGGAAAAAGGAAGTAAAAGTGATGAATGGGCTGAAACAAGAGGATGCCAAGAAGATAGTAAAGCTCATTAAAGATTCCGGGATGAAAGTGCAGGCATCTATCAATGATGATTTGGTTAGAATAACAGGCAAAAAAATTGATGATCTCCAGGGTGTTATCCAGCTTTGTAAGAATGGAAACCTGGGCTTTCCGCTTCAATATATCAATATGCGGGACTAACCCGTCTGCTTTTTTCCAGTCCCTATTGCAGTTCTTAGAATCTTAGACAGCCAGGTTAATAACCTGTTTACAACCTCGTTATTTACTTCAATCATAGTGAATAAACAGGTGCAAAACAGGTGCAAAACAGGTGCATATCAAAAGGGTTAAAAATTTGGAAAAGGGTATTCTGTAAACGTACCTTCAACTTACAACTGCACGATTTTTTGGAAACAAAAATGAATGCGAAGAAGGAGAAGCAGAAATCTGTAAAAGGAAAGAAAGCAACTCCGGGAGGGACAGAAGCCCCTTAAAAGGTGGAAGTAACTCCAGAAAGCATCGGGTAAGTAAACAGGAAGGCGAAAGCCGGAAAGTAAGCTGACTTGGTGCTTTCGTCTTTTAAGACTGCCTTATATATCCTTAATAAGATTTGGACATAAACCTTCTCTGGCCTACATTTGCAGCCCAATAAATTATTTATTAACTGTACGGCAAAATCCGTACAACCTTCAAAATCAAAGAAATATGAAAAAAGGTCTCCATCCCGATAGTTATCGGTTAGTAATTTTCAAAGACATGAGTAACGGTCATTCCTTCCTCAGCCGTTCTACTGCTGCTTCAAAAGAAAAGGCAACATGGGAAGATGGTAATGAATATCCGGTGATTAAACTGGAGATTTCAAACACTTCACACCCTTTCTTTACCGGTAAAAATATGATGGTAGATACAGCGGGTCGTATCGATAAATTTAATAAGAGATACGCAAAGAAGGCAGAATAATATTAAATTGTGACACTACTCTGAGCGAAAGCAAAGAGTTTTGTTTTTCATGGCTATACTTTAGACCTCCCGATTCTTCGGGAGGTTGTTTATTTTTGCACATATTCATAATGTATGAACAAAATTATTTTCACCGAAGAATTTTGCCAGCCGGAAAACCTGCACCCATTTACCCTTACCAGGCAAATACAGGACATACGGGTTGGCATACTTACTATCCGTGAAAAATGGGAGAAGATGCTGAAGCTTCCTTCCTTTGATAAAAAGGAAGACGATTACAAGGACCTGCAGCGTTCTATAAATATTGATGAGGCGGTTGAAGATGGTGTTTGTTTTATAATTCACGGGAACGTATTACCTACTCCCAAATTAATAAAGGCAGTTAAAAAACTGACTGACGGTGAGTTTATTGCGACTGATAAAGGAAACAGTATTGTATACCGGATTACTCAACATGAAATTATTGATAAGTACAAAATAAAAGTCGGTAGTGCTGTTACCTTTAATGAAGATGTAAAAACCATTCAATATCCCTGGAATATTTTTCAACTTAATGATTGGGCTATCCGGCAGGATTTTGAATTACTCACCAGTAAAAGAAAATCACAACCTATTTCCAAAACAAATAAAGTAATTAAACCCTCACAGGTATTTATTGAGAAAGGGGCAAAGGTGGAACATTGTATTATCAATGCTTCAACCGGGCCGGTATATATTGGAAAAAATGCAGAGATGATGGAAGGCTGTATTATCCGTGGACCATTGGCTATGGGTGAAGATGCCTGTTTGAAATTGGGAACAAAAATATACGGAGCTACTACAATTGGTCCTGGTTGCGTAGCCGGAGGTGAAATAAAAAATTCAGTCCTCTTTGGCTATTCGAATAAAGCTCATGATGGCTATCTCGGCGATTCGGTGGTTGGCGAATGGTGTAACCTTGGTGCAGGCACTACCAATTCAAATTTGAAGAACAATGCAAGTACAGTAAAAGTGTGGATGCCGGAAGGGGAATTAAATGCAGGCCCGAAATGCGGCGTTCTGCTGGGGGATTATTCCCGTACTGCTATTAATACATCCATTAATACTGGTACCGTAATAGGAGTTAGCTGTAATGTATTAGGAGCAGGGCTGACACCAAAATATATTCCCAATTTTTCCTGGGGTAGTGAAGGAGTGAAGCGGTATGAATTTGAAAAGGCATTGCTGGATATTGAAGGATGGAAACAATTGAAAAGACAAACACTGTCGGATGATGAGAAAATGGTTTTGAAACATATCTTTGAAAAAATTAGCGGATAGGAAACTAATTGATAAGAAGTATTAAATAAATTAAACGGTAAAGATTTTACTATTATTATGAGAAAACAAATTGCAGCGGCAAACTGGAAAATGAATCTTACGTTTCAACAGGGCGAAAAATTACTGGATGATATCCTGGATGCAGGAATACAATTGCCACCCCACCAGTTCGCAATTTTTGCTGTACCATCTCCCTATTTGCTGATGACGAGGAGCGAAGTAGAAGATGATCAAAACTATTATGCAGCGGCACAAAATTGTTATCATAAAAAATCAGGTGCTTTTACCGGCGAAGTGTCAGCGGAAATGATACATTCGTTAGGAATTACTTATTGCGTAATCGGGCATAGTGAAAGAAGGGAATATTTTGGAGAAACCAACGCAATGCTTGCGGATAAAGTAAACCTTTGTCTGGAAAACTATATTACTCCCATATTTTGCTGCGGAGAGCCGTTGAATATCCGTGAGGCTGGTACACAAAATGATTTTGTTGCGGTACAGCTCAGGGAATCACTATTTCATTTGCCTGATTCTGTAATAAAGAACATAGTAATAGCTTATGAACCTATCTGGGCTATCGGCACAGGAAAGACGGCAAGTACAGAACAGGCACAAGAAATACATAAATATTTACGTTCTGTAATAGCTCAACAATATGGCGAAGCAATTGCCAATGAAATTCCAATTCTTTACGGGGGAAGTGTAAAAGCAAATAATGCTAAAGAATTATTCAGTTGCCCGGATGTGGATGGCGGACTTGTTGGCGGGGCATCATTGGTAGCGGCTGATTTTATTGAAATTATTAAGGCGTTGAAATAAGTGTAAGTTATGAGTCGTTGGTAGGGAGTAGAGAATGGCAATTCTTAATTACTAATTATTAATTTATTTCATCTCCTTACCATATCGTTATTTCCCGTAAGAACCAGGTGCTGCTAAGCTTTCTGAAGATTAGGGCTGTTGTTAATGGAAAAGAAATTTATCCGCTGCCGGATAGTAAACCTGTTGTTATTCCTGTTCAGGAAAATAACCCAAGAATTGTTGTTACAGATGGTTATCACTTTACAACCCCGCTGAAACTGGTTTATAAAGACCTGCACACTTATTGTTTCAATGTAGCCTGTGCTATCAGCGACAGGCAATTGCTGGCGGGCTTTGTTCTGCTTGCTCCTTTGTATCTATCGGGATTTTATACCGGGTTGCTGGTATTGAAAGTATTTAGTTTTCTGCCAATAATTTATCTCCTGATGTTCTATTATCTTAACCGGAGAGAATTTATCCGGCTGACACCTGTTTTTAATTAGTTAGCAGCTGTGGCTGTAACAGGATCAGGCAATGTCACCAGATTAAAATCATTGATTTTATCAAGATTAAGAACGGTTTTCGATTTATCATCATTAGGGTGATACATCATATTGAACTTTGCTCCCCAAACAATCTCCGAACTTACGTAAGAAGTTCTTGTTATGACATTATTGGAAAAAACTGCATCAAACGCCTTTACATATACCATTATTTCCATGTCAGTATTTCCAATGTCATCTTTGCTAAGTCCATAAAAAGGGCTTTTATCATCAATAGGGTGGACAATTGTCCAGCTTAGCGAAAGTCCATTAATCTTGGAGAATTCAAGTTCCAGATCAAAAAATTTATCAAAAAGCTTCCCATCTTCTTCTGTAGTTATTGCAAGTGTAACTTTCACTTCCACATCAGACAAATTATTATTTTTATACGGTGCCAGGCGAAACATAAATGCTGTTCCTTCTTTAAATGGTGCTATCAGTGCATTGCTGCTAAACTTTAGAAAAGCCTGCGGACGGGAGAAGCGACCATAGAATAAACCGGTAGCAATAGCAAAACTCAGTAAACCAAGAAATGCTTCAAAAGTAGAAACAGCACTAGCCATGAAGCCTGTGGGGCTGATACGGCCATAACCTACTGTCGTAAATGTTTGTGCACTGAAGAAAAATACTTCAGTAAAATTTTTCCAGGGCGAACCGGTATTTACTCCGGCAAGGTGATTGATGCCGATAAGATAATAAATACCTGCAAAAAAAAGATTGGCAGTGATATAAATAAGGAAAATGAGGAGTAAAAATTTCCCTGCTTTCATTCCAAGCATGGTATGGTACCAACTGTAGCGATTAAAAATGCCCATACCTCGTTTCATTACATTTGGCTTGCCATCTCTGTTTATAAACCGGCCGCCGGTGCTGGTGCTGTTAGTGCCAAAGCCGGTATTTACTTCTGACTTTAAATTGCGGAATCTTTTCAATAATGCCATACTCAAATGTATAATTTATTTAAGGGAAGCCCGACTCAATACAGAGGGATTTTGTTCACAGTTCCGGGTTACCTATTTTTAGCATCTTATGTCACGGAAAAAAATATTGTGGCTGGTCAGTTGGTATCCCAATAAGCTTTCTCCTTTCAATGGTGATTTTATTAAGCGCCATGCAGAAGCGGTAAGCCTTTTTCATGATGTGCAGGTGATATATGTAGTTCGGGATGCAAAGGGACTTGTTACAAAAGATGTATCTACAGAAAAGTTAGTAAAACAAGGATTGGCTGAAAAAATAATTTATTATTATACCCCCTCTGTCAGGCTTTCAATAATAGATAAATATTTGTCTGAAGCAAAATACAGAAAACTGTATAAGCAGGCCGTTAACGAGTATACAGAGAAATCAGGAGCACCTGCCTTATCCCATGTTCATGTTGGCATGAAGGCCGGGGTAATAGCCCGGTGGTTGAAAAGAAAGGAATCAGTTCCATATATTATCTCTGAGCATTGGTCTGGTTTTTTACCAGAAGCAGATGAAAAGATAAGTGACTTGCCTTTTTATCTCCGCTCATTATGGAGAAAGGTAATAACAGGTGCAAGTGGCTTCAGCGCAGTATCAGGATACCTGTCTGGTGCTGTACAAAAACAGTTTGGTTTACAACAGATCAGTGTAATACCGAATGTTGTGGATACAGCTATTTTTTATCCGGCTGCTTCAATTTCAAATAATTTCCGGTTTATTCACATATCTGGTCTGGAAAAATTAAAAAATCCAACATCTATTATTGAAGCCTTTGCTATTGTACAAAAAGTTTATCCATCTGCTGTTCTGGATATTTTTGGCTCAGAAGGCAGGCACCTTGAAGTACTTGTAAATAAATTGCAGTTAGAAGAAAATATACACTTTCATACTGAAGTACCTCAGCCGCAACTTGCAGAGTTTGTGCGGCAATCACTAGCCCTTATTTTATATTCAAAGTACGAAACGTTTGGCTGCGTAATTATTGAGGCGAATGCATGTGGTATCCCTGTAATCGTTAGCGATATTCCCATTT
>JANMFO010000422.1:0-4610 GCA_031374245.1 Chitinophagaceae bacterium
AATCAATTATGAGTGTACCAAAAATACTTTGGGTGGATGACGAGATCGATACCCTCAATTCGCAAATACTTTTTTTAGAGAACAAAGGATATGAAGTGCATACAAAGACCAATGGCTTTGATGCAGTAGAATATGTAAAAAGTAATATTGTGGATGTGGTACTGATGGATGAAAGTATGCCCGGTATTACCGGATTGGAAACCCTGGCGAAGATTAAAGAGATTAATCAATCGCTGCCGGTGGTATTGATTACAAAAAATGAAACAGAGAACCTGATGGATGAAGCCATCGGTAGCCAGATAAGTGACTATCTTATTAAACCAGTAAATCCTAACCAGGTTTGGTTGAGTATCAAAAAAATTATTGATAACAGGAGATTAGTGGCAGAGAAAACAACTACCGCTTACCAACAACAGTTTCGTCATTTATTTACTGCATTGAACAGCAATCCCGATTATTATGAGTGGATGGATATTTATCGAAAATTGGTGTATTGGGAACTGGAAATGGAAAAAAGCGATAGTCCTGAAATGCAGGAAATATTTCAGAGCCAGAAGAGTGAAGCTAATACCGAATTTTTCAAATTTGTTTCAAGAAATTATGCGGGTTGGGTAGGTCCGAAAAGCACCAGCGGACCGGTGATGAGCCACTCGCTGATGAAGTTTAAAGTATTGCCACATCTTGAAAAAAGTACTCCGCTATTTTTTATATTGATTGATAATCTCCGGTTTGACCAATGGAAAGCTATTCAACCTATATTTTCTGAAAGCTTTCGCATATTGGAAGAAGATAGTTTTTACAGCATTTTGCCAACGGCCACGCAGTATTGCCGCAATGCAATTTTTGCTGGTATGATGCCGGTAGAAATTGAAAAGCAATTTCCATTGCAATGGAAAAATGATGAAGAAGAAGGTGGAAAAAATTTGCATGAAGAAGAATTTCTCCGGTCACAATTGAAAAAGATGGGGAAAGGCGATTTAAAAATCTCCTATACTAAAGTAGTAAACAACCAGGCGGGCCTGGATATGATGAATAACATCCATAACCTGTTGACTAATGACCTGAATGTAATTGTTTACAATTTTGTAGATATGCTGAGCCATGCCAGGACAGAAATGGAAGTATTGAAAGAACTGGCAGGTGATGAAATGAGTTACCGCAGTATTACCACATCCTGGTTTGAACATTCACCGCTGCACCAGGCATTAAAAAAGATTGCGGATAAAAATATACGAATTGTTTTAGCTACTGACCATGGTAGTGTAAGGGTTAAGACACCTTTTAAAGTGGTGGGGGATAAACAAACGACTACTAATCTACGCTACAAACATGGCCGGAATCTTAACTATGAACCCAAAGAAGTACTGGCTTTCCGTGACCCAAGAGAAATCGGCTTGCCCAGCCCAACTATTAATTCATCTTTCATTTTTGCAAAGGAAGATAGCTTCTTATGTTATCCTAATAATTACAATTATTACGTAAACTATTACAAAAATACTTTTCAGCATGGTGGGGTAAGTTTGGAAGAAATGATAGTACCGGTGATAAAGATGCAGAGTAAGTAAGTGAACTGTTAATGGTGAATGGGTTGTGGAAAACAACAATTTTCTTTCACTATTTAAGCCATCAGGAAATTTTATATTTGCGTAAATAATACACAATTTATTTTTCACAATTCACTATGAAATACACACAAACAACGCTCGATAAATTAGAATCAATTCCTGAACAGGCTGGTTATGTACTGCGTTACGAAAGGGGCTCTTTCCAAAGTGGCTATTGTATCCTCGAGTTAAAAAGAGTAGTTGTGCTGAATAAATTTTTACAAACAGAAGGCCGCATCAATACCTTGCTTGATTTGATTCCACAGCTGGATATTAATCCTGAGATACTCACCGAAGAATCAAAAAAACTTTACCTGAATATTATCTCCAAACTGGAGACTGAAGAAAATGGGAATTAGTCAGTTGGGAAATTAAGGTACTAAGTTAATTGTGAGTTTATCCCAATTACCAGATTTACCGGTCAACCAATTAACTTTACCCTGTGACTTATCCGCCACTAAAAATAACTTTCCTTGGTACTGGCACCAGCAGTGGTGTGCCGATGATTGGCTGCGACTGCGAAGTGTGTACTTCATCCGACAAAAAAGATAACCGTCTCCGTTCAAGTATTTTGGTGCAATCTCCCGCAACTGCGTTAGTTGTTGATACAGGTCCTGATTTTCGATATCAAATGCTGCGGCAAAAAATAAAACACCTGGATGCAGTGATATTCACACATCCCCACAAAGACCATTTAGCAGGGCTTGATGATATACGGGCTTTTAATTTTTTCAGTAAAAAGCCAATGGAACTCTATGCTGATTCATTGACAGAAGAAGCAGTGCGGCGGGATTTTCATTACGCCTTTTCAGATACGAAGTACCCTGGTCTTCCTGAACTGAGTTTTAATACCATTACACTCGAACCTTTTGTGGTGGGTGATATTCCCATTGTCCCTATCATGGTATGGCATATGAAAATGCCGGTATTAGGTTTCCGGTTTGGTAAGTTTACTTATATTACTGATGCCAATCGAATCGAGGAAGGAGAGAAAGAAAAAATAAGAGGCAGTGAGTTGCTGGTATTAAACGCCTTGCGGAAGCAAAAACATATTGCTCATTTCTCGCTGGAAGAGGCAATTGAAATGGCACAGGAATTAAAAGTGCCTGTTACCTATTTTACTCACATTTCTCATCAGTTAGGCCGTCATTCGGATATAGAAGCGGAGCTTCCCGATGGGATTCACCTTGCGTATGACGGATTAGAGCTGGTGTTTGAGTAATTGGTTAAAAATTTTCTTACACTAACACTTGTTAGTTGTAGTATATTTTCTTTATCTTGCATTGCCTTTAATAATTGTTTGCTTATTTTTTGAAGGTTTTAAATTGTGCCACCCCTTATCTGGAGTGGCACAATTTTTAAAAATACAACCAACGATTTTACATTATGAATTTTCAATCTGCCGAACTTACACAACAAGTAGCCCAAACTGCCCGTGATTTTGCACAACAATACATTAAGCCACATGTAATGGAGTGGGATGAAAGCCAGGAATTTCCCGTTCACATTTTTAAAGAAATGGGAAAGCTGGGATTGATGGGTGTTCTTGTTCCCGAAGAGTATGGCGGAGCAGGCCTTTCTTATTTTGAATACAAAACCGTGATTGAAGAAGTAGCGAAAGTGTGTGGTTCTATTGGATTGAGTGTAGCAGCACATAATTCATTATGCACCGGGCATATTCTGGCATTTGCCAATGAAGAACAAAAGAAAAAATGGCTTCCTAAGCTGGCTACTGCAGAATGGATAGGTGCATGGGGATTGACAGAAGCCAATACAGGAAGTGATGCAGGCAATATGAAATGCACAGCCGTAAAAGATGGTAATGACTGGATTATTAACGGAACAAAAAACTGGATTACCCACGGCAAGAGTGGAGATGTAGCTATAGTCGTTTGCAGAACCGGTGAACCAAGAACAAAAAATAATTCAACCACTTTTGTAGTAGAAAGAGGAACGGCAGGTTTTAGTGCTGGTAAAAAAGAAAACAAACTAGGCATGAGGGCCAGTGAAACAGCAGAAATGGTGTTTGATAATTGCCGTATACCGGATGCAAATCGTTTGGGTGAAGTGGGGGATGGTTTTAAACAAGCGATGAAAATATTGGATGGCGGAAGAATTTCTATTGCCTCCTTATCACTTGGTATTGCTAAGGGTGCTTATGAAGCTGCTTTGCAATATTCGCAAGAGCGGCACCAGTTTGATAAACCGATTTCCAGTTTCCAGGGAATATCTTTTAAGCTGGCCGATATGGCAACAGAAATTGCCGCAGCAGAATTACTAACCTTACAAGCCTGCGATTTAAAGAACCGCCACCTGCCCATGACCAAAGAAGCAGCGATGGCGAAATATTATGCCAGTGAAGTAGCTGTAAAAACTGCGAATGAGGCAGTGCAGATATTTGGTGGCTATGGCTACACCAAAGATTTTCCGGTAGAAAAATTTTACCGTGATGCTAAGTTGTGTACGATTGGTGAGGGAACGAGTGAGATACAGAAGATTGTGATTTCGAGAGAAGTGCTGAAGTAATTAACTATTTAATCGGTATAAATCATTCAATCAAAATAATCAGTGGTCTACTTTACTTCCTGCATCTCTACCAATTTTCTATAAAAACCATTTTGTTGCAGCAACTGTTCATGGGTTCCCCTTTCTACAATCTTTCCTTTTTGTAAAACAATGATTTCATCTGCATGGCGGATGGTGGAAAGCCGATGGGCAATAACAATACTGGTACGATTCTGCATCATATTATTTATAGCATCTTGTACTAAACGTTCGCTTTCTGTATCGAGAGAAGAAGTAGCTTCATCCAAAATAAGTATCGGTGGATTTTTTAAAACGGCTCTTGCAATAGTTAATCGTTGTCTTTCACCACCACTTAATTTACTGCCACGGTCTCCAATATTGCTTTTATACCCACCTTCTTTTTTAATAATAAAATCATGTGCATTGGCAATTTTCGCTGCTTCTATTATTTCTTCTTCTGTTGCGTGCTGATAACCTAAA
>JANMFO010000444.1:0-5154 GCA_031374245.1 Chitinophagaceae bacterium
AGCTACGTTTAATTAAAAAATATACCAATAACCTTACTATAATTTATGATGGTGATGCTGCCGGCGTTAAAGCTGCATTGAGGGGATTGGATTTAGCTTTAGAAGAAGGATTGAATGTAAAACTGGTATTGATTCCTGATAAAGAAGACCCTGATAGTTATGTAAATAAAGTCGGTGCTTCAGTATTCCGGAATTTTGTCCAGAAAAATAAAAAGGATTTTATTCTCTTTCAGCTTGAAGTGGCATTGAAAGATGCGGGTGGCGATTCAGTAAAGAAATCGGATGTGGTGAACAAGATGGCAGAAACCATCTCTAAAATTAATAAGGTCGAAGATTTTACGAAGCAACAGGATTATATCAAACAATGCTCTGAAATTTTAAAGATTGAAGAAAGTGGTTTGCATGCTTTGGTTAATAAATTTATCCGTGACAGAATTTCTACATTAGAAAGAAAGCTACCTTTTGAAGAAGCAAAAAGAATTGAAGAGAATGTAAGGCAGGCAGAAGAAACGAATTATGATGATGCCACTTTCAATTTATTATTCAAAGATGATTTGCAGGAAAGAGAAGTAGCCCGGATATTACTGGAATATGGTATCAGAAAGTGGGATGATACTAAACTGGTAGCTGAATATATTTTTGAAGAAATGGTGGATGAAAGTTTGATCGACAATAAGGATGTCATCCAGTTGATAGCTACATTTAAAAAGGCTTTACAAAATAATCCTGAAACGGTCAATAGAAACTATTTCATTTACCATGCCGATACCAAACTAAGTACCCTTGCTGTTTCACTGCTCAATTTCCCTTACGAAGAAAGTGACCATTGGAGAAAAGAATTCAGTCAGTCCAGTGGATATCAAAAGAACCTTTTTCAACAGAACTATGAAGATTTTATAAAAACTGTTGCAAAAGAAAATGAAGATAAGCTGATGAGTTTCCTTAAAATGGATGAAGACAAAACGAATGAAGGTGTGGAATCGGCTGTTAACTATCTTAAGCTCCGAAAGATTAAAAGAATGTTATTAGAAAACCAGCTTGATTTAGAAAAACAACATACTCCGGTAGAATTCAGCATGCTTCATCAAACCCATGAACATTTAAAGCAGATGGAAATGGAGCTAACAAAAAAGATGGGAGCAGTTATCATCCGATAGCTAATTATTTTCCTAACAGCATATCGCTGTATGACACTTCAATTAAGTCTTCATCTTTTACTTTAAACTTTTCCAGGTAAAAATCGCATTGCTCTTTCAGTTGTTCCTGCGATAAATCAGCTTGTATATTACCAGCTTCTATTTCTATAAAAGAGCCTAGTCCCGGTACTTCATCAATGTGAAATTTTACATTCCTGATATAATAAATCTCCCGGCATTTCTTCACCACTACTTTTATACCGTTTGATTTTGTCAGCACTTCTTTCAATCCTCCCGCATCTTCTATTTTTACCAATTGAAAATGGGAACTCTTTGGTCCCGCCTGATTTGTTCGTTCATAATAAATAAGATTGTTCTCAATATTTCCTTCCCGCAGTTTTAGTCTTCCGTTCGGTACATTGAAGTAAGTATCTGTTTGCATATCGGTTCCTTTAAAATCAGCCCCATTTGACAACAAATAATTCCGGATAAACGAAGCCTCATTACATTTTGCTTTTATTTCTACATTAAGAAAGGACATATTTTTTATTGTTTTGAAAACTAAGATAACAGTTATACTATACGGGCTGCAAATAAAAAAGGTTTGTTGCGTTGGCAACAAACCTTAATACGTTTTTATTACTGGTGTTTACTCTGCTAAAGCAACCGCTTCTCTTTTTCTTGAGTGCGGAACTTCTTCGCCACGCTGTGTTTCGCCTTTTTCAAACCTCATTGCACTCCATACATGGTCCAGTTCGACCCTGTGGATGCTTTCATAACCTTCTGAGGTAAGACCATTCCAGCTGCGGTCACGGTTTAAATCCGTAACAATTTTGGAAGTGCTTTTTGGATAAGCCACCCAGAATTTAGACCCGTCCTTCAAGGAAGGCATCACATCTTTAAGAATACCATTCAGCTGATTTTCGCTTACGGCGAATACCAATGCAAAGTCAATTTTCCGTGTTTTTAACAGCGGAGTCATGTTTTTACAAAAGGATAATTTGCTGAATTGTTTCTCGATGGAAGAGGGTAAACCCTGAATTAAAAGATTCTTTTCGTCTGCCAGTTCTAACTTTTCAAAAACAGTTTGTGACATACTTAGAAGAGATTTTAAAGGTTTCTGTCAACTTTCCCGGTTCGGGGGGTCGTTTGCCAGTGTTCTCAAAGAGGGGACTGCAAAGGTAAAGAAAATAAGCTGCCCTCAAAGCTTTTAAGCAAATAAAAATCCCGTCCAGAGTGATTTTAGACGGGATATTCGATAAAAAATCAGTTTATTTTCCCTGAGGTTTGTAATACTGTAGTGCTTCAGGCATATATTTCTGTAATTGTTCAATCCTGCGGCCTTCAGTTGGGTGTGTACTTAAAAATTCTGGTGGCTTTTGTCCATTGCTGAGCTTCTCCATTCTTTCCCAAAGACCGATGGCTTCCTGCGGATTATATCCAGCCATCGCTGTAAAAAGCAATCCGTAATGGTCAGCTTCCAGTTCATGTTTCCTGGAAAATGGAAGCAAAATACCCACTTGAGCACCTGCTCCATAAGCCCCAAGGAAAAGATTTTGAGTTTCCTGAGGTTTGTTAGCAACTGCCACTGCCAGGGCTACCTGACCCACTGAAGCGAGCAGCCCCTGGCTCATTCGTTGGTTACCATGTTGTAATAAAGCATGAGAAACTTCATGTCCCATTACAGCTGCCAGCGCCGCTTCATTTTGAGTAACAGGTAATATACCAGTGTAAACAACAATCTTTCCACCGGGCATACACCAGGCATTTACTGCTTTATCATCCACAAGATTTGTTTCCCATTTAAATCCTGCTAATTTATCCGACATGCCCTTTTCAGCATAATACCCTTCTACTGCTTTTACGATGCGTTGTCCCACCCTATTTACCATTTCTGCATCCCTGTTATTACTGGTAGCAACTACTTTATTGGTGGAAAGAAATTGCTGATATTCTGTGGTTGCCATTGTCTGCAGTTCAGACTCTGGTAATAATGTAAGCTGACTTTTCCCTGTAAGGGAATTCTTTGAACAACTGATTACTAGCGTCGCTAAAGCAATTATTAATGTGATTTTCCGTATCATTTGATGAATTTTTATAATGACGTTCAATCATTATACCAAGTTGGTATAATGGAAAATTATTTTTGTTGCTTTAAGGTAATGATTTTTTGGTTTCTCAATCCTGCTGATTGGCAGCCGCATCTCTTCTTCTTTGCTTACGACGGTCCCTGTTTTTAAGAATGGGTACTTTGCTTTCACTCCCTCTTAATATGCGGCCAATATTTTTCTGATGCGTAAGAAGTACCATCAGCGCCACTGCAATGGCAAATACACGATAAGCCGGGTTCTCCACATTAAATATCACCAGGATAAAAATAGGGAAAGCTATACTGGCTAAAATTGAACTTAATGAAACGAAACGTGTAAGATAAAGTACCAGCATAAAAATCCCAACACAGCTTAAAGCTGTCCAGGGAGAAATGCCAAGTACCAATCCAAAAAGTGTTGCCACTCCTTTACCACCACGAAAATCCGCCCAGATGGGGAAAATATGCCCTACAACGGCAGCCAGACCCAAGCCTGTTTGCAGGTTTTGCAGGTTCACATCACTATCAGCGTATGCGGGGAGTAATAAGGCAAGCTTTACAGCCACAATACCTTTGATCATGTCAGTTACCATTACAATGGTTCCCCATTTAGGGCCCAATACACGGTAAGTATTGGTAGCACCGGCATTTCCACTGCCATAGTCACGGATGTCTATGTCAAAAAAATACTGGCTTACCCAAACAGAAGTGGGTATACTGCCAATCAGATATGCGAGAACAATCAATAAAAGTTCATTCATAGAACCTTGGTGAAAGTGAATGACAAAAATAGTCAAAAATCCGGACTGGTAATAGTAATTTAATACTGGGGTAAACTTGTATTAACAGTTGAACCTTAGACTTATCCAGTTATTCTTAGAAGTTATTTTCTCCAATTTCAGCGAAAATTTACTTGCTGCTGCTGAAATAACAGTTTCATCTGTTTGTAATAAGCCGCTGAGTAATAAAACGCCGTGAGGAGCTAATTGTTTTACCAATACTGAAAAATTATCCAGTATCACATTCTTGTTAATGTTGGCGAGAATAATATCGTACTGCACCTCTCCTGCAGCATTATCAGCTTTTTTTAATTCAAAATTCGAACAGTTATTTCTTTTCAAATTTTCTGCTGCATTTTCAATACTCCATTCATCATAATCAACAGCGAATATTTTTGACGCACCGAGTTGTTCTGCAAGAACCGCTAGTATGCCGGTGCCTGTTCCAAAGTCAAATACAGTTTTTCCAGTAAAATCAATTTCTTTCATTTGCTGAATCATCATAAACGTTGTAGCATGATGACCGGTGCCAAAACTCATTTTGGGAGTAATCACAATTTCATGCTCCACTCCTGTTATCGGTTCGTGAAAGTCGGCACGGATGCCAACAAAGTCATCCACAATCACTGGTTGAAAATTTGATTCCCAAACCGCATTCCAATTTGTCTCTTCAATGGTTGTCTGAGTAAAGGAAAGGTTCTGGTTGGTCGCAATTTCTTTTACCGCAGCTCCAATAAAATCATTTGCCGGGATAAATGCTTTAAGTTTTTTTTCTTCTTCTTCAAAACCATCAAACCCTATCTCACTCAATTGCGCAATAAGCAAATCAGATTGCTCTGCTGAGATGTTTTGGAATTCTATTTGTATGTATTGATTCATTGTATAAAACTAAAAACCCTGATTTCTCAGGGTTTTGTTATTTAATTATGTCCTTCTTCTTGTCTTGACTGCCCTTGCCCATCAGGCTTCGGCATCAAAATCTTCCTCGACAATTTGAATTTACCCGATTTAGGATCTGTACCAATCAGTTTCACTTTCATCACATCACCTTCATGAACTAATCCTCCCAGTGTTTCTAATCGTTTCCAGCTTACTTCACTGATATGAACCAAGCCTTGCTTACCCGGCATAAACTCTACGAATGCACCGA
>JANMFO010000012.1:0-6651 GCA_031374245.1 Chitinophagaceae bacterium
CCCGAAAAAACCAATAGGGTCATTTATTTTTTTGGGTACTACAGGTGTTGGTAAAACAGAACTGGCAAAAGCTCTTGCAGAATATTTGTTTGATGATGAAAGTATGATGACGAGGATTGACATGAGTGAATACCAGGAAAAACATACAGTAAGCAGATTGGTAGGTGCACCGCCCGGCTATGTGGGTTATGATGAAGGTGGCCAGTTAACCGAAGCCGTTAGAAGAAAACCATATAGTGTGGTATTGCTGGATGAAATAGAAAAAGCAAATCCTGATGTGTGGAATGTATTGTTACAGGTATTGGATGATGGCCGATTAACGGATAATAAAGGCCGGGTGGTGAATTTTAAAAACACCATCATCATTATGACCAGTAATATCGGCAGCCATTTAATTATGGATGCGTTTGAAAACATACAGGAAAAAGATATTGAAGCAGCAGCAGGCAAAGCAAAAGTGGAAGTGATGAATTTGCTGCGGCAAACAATTCGGCCGGAATTTTTGAACAGGGTGGATGAAATAATCATGTTCCAGCCGCTGCTGAAAAAAGAAATTAGAGGCATTGTAAAAATACAACTGGAAGGCTTGAAAAGCCTGGTGGCACAAAGCGGTATACAATTACAGTTTAGTGATTATGCACTGGAGTTTTTGGCCGAGCAGGGCTTTGACCCGCAGTTTGGTGCAAGGCCACTGAAGCGGCTGATACAAAAAGAAATTGTGAACCAGCTAAGCAAACGCATACTGGCGGGTGATATTGATAAAACCCACCCGGTGCTGGTAGATGTGTTTGACGGTGTGGTGGTGTTTCGAAATGAAACGCCGGAAAAGGTGAAATAATATTAATGTGGACAAAGCCCCGACTAAGTTCGGGGCTTTTATAATAAATTTAATCTTGAATTATTGTTAAACCTAATGGAAATTCTATGAAGTATGAATTCTACCAAAATCTAAGTAATTTATTTATTCTTATTGGTGTCTTATTAACTGCTCTTGGCGGTTACGGGTCTTATCATTTTGGAAAAAAATCTGATAAACAAAAAGAAAATTCTAATGAAGTAGTAAGTCAACAATTAACTGGTAAAGTTGATTCATTATTAAAGGGGAATAGTGAGTTGAAAGAACAATTGTTACCTTTTCAGGAGTTTGCAAAAAATCTTTATCCTAGTGAAACCAATGAAAAAGCATTAAAGAAATTACAAGAGGAACTTCAATCTACAAAAAGATTTGTTTCATCTGAAAATGCTATTATTAAGGGTGAGCTTCAAAACACAAAAGACGAACTATTTGTGGAAAAAAATACTTTAAAGGATTTAAGTTCTATAATGTCAATAAAATTTTCAGGAGAATGGAATGATAAACCATACCCAAGTCAAGTATTTAGTACTGTCAATGATGTTTATTACTTGCTTTTCGAGGATTCCAAAAAGAAATTTCCTCGAATTGAATTTTATGCGACAGAGCAATATGTTTTTAAATCATTAAGTGAAAATACGTCTGAATTTACCGTTCGACAATCAGTAAGGAAAGGAAGCCAACCTTTAGGCAGTATGATTGACGTTTTAGATAATTATGATATTATTAATGTTTTTATACCTTTTATATTGTATAGTAATTTCAAAAAACCTTTGATAAAGATTTCCGAATTAAGAATAGATCTTATAATAAACGGCAAAATTGTGAAGCAATTTAAAAGAGATGTATCTTTTTCTGCTGATGTAAAATTTTACCACAATAATAAATCTCAAGCATGGGCTACAATCGGACTTAAAACTACCATGAATACAATAATGGAAGAATTCAAATGAGAAAATTGAAAGGAAGATTTCAGCTATTCGAAAGCTGCGAAATTCATACCGGAACGCTCTGCGAAACTTCCAGCTTAGCATAGCGTTAATATACTAAATAAGAGAGCATGAAATTATATAATTCAGTCAGAAACCAATTGAATTGTACTGCTTAAATTTGGTAAAACCTTTATATGAAATCAGTACTATGTATTACGATGTTTCTTCTTGTTAGCAACTTAGCTTTTGCCCAAAACCGCCTCACAAAGGACGGAGTCTTTGAATTTGTTGAATTAAACCACGGAATTGCGAGAGTTGAGGAAGGCACCACTGAAAAACTAAAGAATTCTCCAACTGGCACAAGAGGTATTCTTCAAAATTTTGAAATAGCGATTGTCACCGATTCGATTGAGATGAAACCAAAGGCCAATTTCGGAATATTGTACACGATTAAATCAAAACAGGATACTGACATTGATGTTACTTTTGAATGGTTATACCCGGAGAAGATCAAAACAGAAGACGGTACGAAAATCAAATCATTAAAATTCACATTAAGCCGCCCGTCAAATACAGATATTGCCTCTTCTTATAGTCTTGATACGCCTTCTGAAATGATAAAAGGAAACTGGACATTGAATGTTTACATAAAAGACGAAATGCTTTTTACAAGAACATTTATTTTGTACTGATACTTTTCGTTTCCTTCAGCTATTCGAAAGCTGTGAAGTTCATGCCGGAACGCTCTGCTAAACTTCCAGTTTCGCAGATGTATTGTATCGCCTGTAGCGATGAACCCGCTTCTCCGTAGTCTTAGCAACCAGTAAGAAAAATAAAACTGTAGGGTAGTTCTTCATTGCTTGCAACGACGGAATGAAAGGCTGTAAATAACAAAACTGCACCAACAAATGCTGGTGCAGTTTTCTAACTGATATAAATACCAGGTTAAGGTTAGTTGATTACAATTTGCTTATCACCAGATCTTCTACCTGGCGGGTGTTGCGGTTTACTTCGTACACCACTGTCTTGCTTAATTTTTTGCTGGTAATTTCAAAGCGGAGTGGACCATCACCAACTTCATCCTTATTCAAAAGGAATTTTTTAGTGAAGTTTTCACCTTTAATGTTTTCCCTGTACAGTGAATTACCATCTTCATCACGGATAAC
The DNA here is from genome assembly GCA_031374245.1 of Chitinophagaceae bacterium. Taxonomy (GTDB): domain Bacteria; phylum Bacteroidota; class Bacteroidia; order Chitinophagales; family Chitinophagaceae; genus JJ008. The sequence goes on from JANMFO010000012.1 coordinate 2,952, forward strand.
GATAGTAAACTCATCCTGCTCTGTGTTGCCGGCATAAGTCAATTGAAAAATAGGCTGATTGTTAATGTTACCAACCAGTTTCAATTCAACAGGCATTACACGGTTGTGGCTGCTGTCTGCTGCCATTGCAAATGGTGCTGCGGCTACAGAAAATACAGTGAAGAATGCGATTGCGATAAGACGATTGTTACTGAAAATCTTTTTCATAGTAAAAATGTTTAGGTTATAAAAAATGTTTTAAAAAAATCTTAATGGTGGCAACCGGCGGCAGGCAAAATGGCAAGAGAGGTTAGAATTTGATCCCGTCATGTAGCGGGAAGCTTTGCAGTGTTTCGACAATCAGATAGTGTGATTGTGATTTCATGATGTAAAAGTAGGGTGGGGATTTATAGAGAAAAAATCAAGTTATTACTGGTTTAGGGATAGCCAAAGCGATATAAATTACAGATAAGTATGTGATATTCAACTGATTTGACTAGTATCCTGCGTTGATGCCCAAGGCTTATTTCGGGTACTGATTCATATGTATTCAAAAGTGATTTAAGGGTATACTATTAGTTTTTATCTGCTATTTTCCTTCTGCGGCATCATTGTTTCATTGTTATTCGTTCTTAACAGGCTGATTTTCAAAAATGGGGTTTTCGTGTTAGGAAAATAGTTATAACTGGATTTGGACAGGTGGAAAAAAATATTACCTTCAGCGGGTTAGTGGTTATCAGGACTTTATGGAAAGCCCTATTAATCAACCAAATGAGAAAAATTTTGTTATTAGATAATATAAAGTCAGAACCAGCTTTGGCACTGAACTAAAAAAAGGAGAATAAAATGGCATTTAAAAAAGATGATGTAATTATTATTGAACCAAAAGAAATGTTTGTGGGCAAAATGGATGCTCCGGTTACATTGGTAGAATTTGGGGAATATGAAAGTGAAGACTGTGCAAAGGCTAATGAAATTGTAAAGCAATTGCTGGAAGAATATGAAGGTAAAATGAGATTTCAGTTCAGACATTTTCCATTAACGCTTATCCATCAGCGCAGCCTGAAGGCTAGCGAATCTGCTGTTGCTGCTGGCCAGGAAGGTAAGTTTTGGGAAATGCACAATGTACTTTTTGCAAACAGGAGAAACCTGGGTACAACCAGTTTAAAATTGCATTCTAAAGAAGCCGGAATAAACAATAAAAAATTCCTGGATGATTTAGTGAATGGTGTGTACGGCTGGCAGGTGCAGGACGATTTGAAAGAAGGTATCAACCGTGGCGTAAAAGATTTGCCCACTTTCTTTGTGAACGATGTATTGGTTACTGGTAAACCAACCTTTGCCAACCTGAGTGCAGCTATTGAAGCGGCATTGAAGAAAACCAAAAAGAAAACACCGGCTAAACAGAAAGCCTGATAAGAAATAAAAAAAACCTGCTGAAAAGCAGGTTTTTTTATGCAAAGTATATTTCGATTATTTATCCTGCTGAATCTTCAGATTGGTCTTTTTCTCCATCAGCGGCGATTTCAGCTGCCGGGGTCAGATTTTTAATAGTCAGCTGAAAAGATGAATTCATAGCGAACTGGTAATCAATCTGGCGAACAAGTACCCGGGTCATCTCATCTTCTTGCAGTATAGTGGCCAAATCTTTTGCCACAGGTGACGGACTTGTGATATTTTGTATACGTCCTTTATGCAACGTAACATTAAAAGTAAACTTGGCTTTACGTCCGCCGGCAGCCCTTTCAAAATCAGTTTTGTTCATATCCAGGGTTTGATCCCCGGTATTTGAACGTTTCATTAATATTTTAATGATAGGTAAATATTTGTTCCACGCCTGAAAGAACATAAGCCACAATTTTAAGAGTTATAAAATTACAAAGTAAAAAGCAGTAAATATTTCTTACTGTAACAATTATTCTTCAGATAGTCTTGTGAACTCCATTCCGTGGAAAATACGGGCCAGGCTCATATCTTTTGTTTTGTTCCACTGTTCGATGTTGGCATTGGTAACGATGCGCCAGAAGTTCTTGGACCTGAGCTCATCATAGTCATTGCCTTTGATAAACAGACCGGTTAAGGTACTGCGTGTCTTAAAATGAATGTTAAGAGCTTTATCACTCTTATTTTTCGTTTCAATGAACTTAATAATTGCTTCGTTTGTCATGTGTTGTTTTTTAAAGAACAAAAAAGGGAGGCTGAAATAGTAGCCCCCCGATTAATAGTATCATTGTAGTTGAAAACTAACGTTGATTACCAGCGGCTGTTTGAATTTGAATTCGAATAAGAAGGCCTGTTGTTGTTTGGCGTTCTTTCTTCTTTAGGCTTAGCTACACTTACTTTGATAGAGCGACCGTCAACAGTAGCACCATCCAGTTCAGCGATTGCTTTTTGAGCAGCAGCATCATCACTCATTTCCACAAAACCAAAGCCTTTGCTACGGTTAGTGTATTTGTCCATAATAACTTTTGCTGATGTAACTTCTCCATACTCAGCGAAATAACTTTTCAAGTCTTCATCCACAACGGCGAAGCTTAAATTTGAAACATAAATGTTCATGTAAAAAAATTAACTTTTAAAAATGCTTGAGAAAAACGCAAGGGTAAAGAAGACTAACTAATTAGCAGAGAATGCTTAGCAGAAAAAATCGTTCACTTACTAAAATGCCGTATCGCTCAAATTAACAGGGCAAAGATAAGGTTTACCGGCGAGAAAAGCCCTTTTTATTTTACTTGCTGAAAAGCTTATTTAAGAAGATATTTTACCCGCAGCATCTCATTGAGCATCAGTATTGCAATCCGAAGGATTATCATTTTTCTTTATTTCAGTGAAAGAAAGAAAAGACTTACTTTTTATCGTTCTGTTCTTTATTCAGTATTTACGATGTTTCTTATGTCTTCTCTAGTTTGTTAACGGTGGCTCAGCATTAAACATATTATTACCTGCTTCTTTTTTCCGCATTCCAAAGTTGTAGCGGATGTTGATGCCAACCCTCCTTGTATCAGACCGGCGGAACCCTTCCACATTTACAGAACCTTGTTTAAGAACAAAGCTATTTTGATTAGTTGCAAACATATCGCTAAGGCTAAGGGTTATTACCAGTTTATCTTTTAAAAACTTTCTATTTACACTTGTATTCAAGCTGCCAAATTCATCTAATTCATATAACATTTGTTGTCCTTTCAATCGGATAAACCCATTTAAAGTAATTATCGAACGTTTATCAATTTCAAATGTCTGGTAAGTAAAAAATGTCCAGGTACCTTTTTTGAATGACAATGGTTTGCCTTCATATAAACCATCATAAATATTATAATTGTATTGTGCGCCAAGTACAAAGAAATACCTGCCACCCGGTGGCAAAGCACCCAATCCACGGAAGTACCATTCCTTATTTTTTCCGAGATTATCATAGGTTCTGTATGCCTGGCTCTGGCTGGTATCTGCCTGGTAGGTTACAATGGAGAAAATATCTTTTGTATCATTTACACCCACTGCTAATATCGGTCGTTCATCCACACTTATGTTTGCTTCATAGTTTTGGGTAAACTGAGGACGCAATGCCGGGTTTCCAATTTCTGAAAGATACTGATCAAGGTATTTTGGAAATGGATTTAATTGCTCATATACCGGGCGGGTAATGGTGCGGCGATACACTAAGTAGCCCCGCAAACTATAACCGGCAATTTTCATCAAACTCTTACTTAGATAAATGTAAGGG
>JANMFO010000015.1:0-3503 GCA_031374245.1 Chitinophagaceae bacterium
ATGATGTATTGAAAAAATTTGAAGACAAAGACAGGGATTTTATTCCTAACATTACACCCGGTTCTATTTATAAGGTAGAATTAGATAACACACATCCACTGGCTTATGGTTATCCTAACTATTATTATACATTGAAGATGGATGATAATGTGTATGAGTTCATCAAAGAAAATGGATGGAATGTGGGTGTAATAAAAAAAGATAGCCAGATAGCAGGATTCGTTGGTGCAAAACTGAAAGACAGATTAAAAGATGGATTGGTACTTGGTGTTCAGCAAATGGGTAGCGGTTCGGTTACGTATTTAACGGATAATGTGATGTTCCGTAATTTTTGGGAAAACGGGAAGCTGATGTTTTGTAACGCCGTTTTTTTGGTAGGCCAATAAAGGTTTTATAATTGCTGCTGAATTACTGAAAGCAGCTATTCAGGCCGGGAAGAAAACGGAATGGTTAAAGTTCTATTAAAGGCTTTCCGTCATGCTTTATTCCCGGCTTTTTCTTTATCAGCGGCAAAATCACTTTGCTAACAAGACTTATATTCGCTGAATAATTATTTATCCATGCGGAAAACACTTGCTTTTTCTATTTTTCTCCTTTTCAATCTATGCCTGTCAGCACAGGCACCTGTTAGCTGGACATCAGCCGATATGTATCTGGCCATTCGTAAGTTGAATGTGCTAGGTTCTGTATTATACATTGCCGCACATCCGGATGATGAAAATACAAGATTGATAACTTATTTATCCAAAGACAAATTATACCGTGCCGGTTACCTCTCAATGACAAGAGGCGATGGTGGCCAGAATTTGATTGGGGATGAACAAGGAATTGAATTAGGATTGATAAGAACACAGGAATTATTAGCGGCAAGAAGAATAGATGGCGGGGAGCAATTTTTTACAAGAGCTTATGATTTTGGTTATTCAAAGACTCCGGAAGAAACATTTACCAAATGGGACAAAGAAAAAATATTGAGCGATGTGGTGTGGGTAATTCGAAAATTTCAGCCCGATGTAATTATAAACCGGTTTCCAACTACAGGTGAAGGTGGCCATGGTCATCATACTGCTTCCGGTATTCTCGCCAATGAAGCATTTGCTGCGGCTGCTGACCCAAATCGTTTTCCGGAGCAATTAAAGTATGTAACGGTGTGGCAAGCCAAAAGGGTGTTGTGGAATACGTTCAACTTTGGTGGAACCAATACTACAAGTAATGATCAGTTTAAAATTGACGTTGGCGGATACAACCCATTGCTGGGTAAAAGTTATGGGGAGATAGCGGCGATTAGCAGAAGCAATCATAAAAGCCAGGGCTTTGGGTCTGCAGGTTCAAGAGGAGAATCGTTTGAGTTTTTCAGAACTACCAAAGGGAATCCGCCTGTAAATGATTTAATGGATGGGGTAGATGTGAATTGGAAACGGGTGGCTGGCGGAGAAGCTATTGAAAATATGGTTAATAATATTGCTGCATCATTTGATTTACTACATCCCGAAAAATCGGTAGAAGGACTGGTGAAATTATATAAAGCAATTAACACCCTGCAGGATGGTTACTGGAAAACGCAAAAGCTTTCAGAAGTTTACCAGTTAATTGCTCAATGCAGCGGCTTGTTTTTGGATGCGACGGGACAAGAACAGTTCGCCGTACAAACAGATTCATTACGAATCAATTTTTCTTTTAATAACCGTTTAGGTGCCGATGCAGTTCTTCAAAAAGTGCAGGTAGATAATTTTGATTCCAGTTTTTCAAAGCCATTGGAAAAGAATAAGAACTTCAACTTTCCGAAAACTATTTTTGTTCCGTCAACAAAACAAGTAACACAACCTTATTGGCTGGCCAATAAAATGGCAGAGGGTTATTTTAATGTGAATAACCAGCTTTCTATCGGGCAAGCAGATGTTGATCCTTCTTACTTGGTATTGATACAAATAAAAATATTCGGAGAGCCTTTTACTTTTATCCGACCGGTTAAATACAAGTTTACTGACCCGGTAAGAGGAGAATTGTATGAGCCATTGGTTGTCATACCACCGGTTCTTGTATCACCGGATGAAAAAAATAAAATCTCAAAAGGGAATAACAATTTTGAAGGGGTGTTAAATCTGACCGGGAAAAAGAAAGGATTTAAAACTTTTCTGGAAGGTGTTGGAAAAGATCAGCCAGACCAGGTAAAAGTTTCCTACACTCCTGATAAAGTTGAGTTTGAAGATAAAAATAAAATGATACCGGTTGGGTATACTATCCAGGCCAATGTAGACAACGATTACTATTTTGCTGTAGATGCTAATAATGGAAGAAAAGATGTTTACCATCTTGGAATGAAAGAAGTAAAATATGATCATGTTCCTTACATCAATTACTTTACTATTGCTACAGTTAATAACAAGAAGCTGGATTTAAAAACCTATGGTAAAAAAATCGGCTATATTATTGGTGCCGGGGATAAAGTGCCGGAGGCATTAGAGCAAATGGGCTTCGAAGTAACGCTGCTTACTGATAAAGAACTGGCAAAAAATAATCTCGGACAGTTTGATGCAATTCTTACCGGCGTCAGGGCTTACAATACCAACGACTGGATGAACAAGTACTATGATAAACTGATGAAGTATGTGAATGAAGGTGGTAACCTGATTGTACAGTATAATACCAGCAACCAGATTGGTCCGGTAAGAGCTAAGATCGGCCCTTATAATTTTAATATTACAAGAACAAGGATAACAGATGAGAATGCGCTGGTTACTTTTTTAAAGCCGGAACATCCTGTGTTTAATTTCCCTAACAAGATTACCGGTGATGATTTTACAGGCTGGATACAGGAAAGAAGTATTTATCATGGCACTGATACGTCAGGTAAATTTGAAAAATTAATTTCAATGAACGACCCCGGCGAGAAGGCTGACGATGGAGCGTTGATCGTAGCCAAATATGGGAAAGGCTATTTTACTTATACAGGTATTGTATTCTTCAGAGAACTGCCTGCCGGAGTGCCGGGTGCTTACCGGCTATTAGCTAATTTGATTGCATTGAATAAGAAAAAAGCATTTTAATGGCAGCGCAACAAAAACCAAATGCAAAACGGGGAGATATGGCTTTTATAGTAGCTATTATTATTGGATTGGCGGTAGGGGTTTTAATAAAGAAAGTAAGGCTTGGTATTATACTCGGACTTATGCTGGGAACAATAATTGTATTTACCGGCTGGCTTCGCAGCACCCGCAAAAACTGATATGCATATACCCGATAACGATAAGGCACCATTTTTTAAAAGCTGGAACGGCTGGTACGTTTTTGTTATTCTATTCCTGGTATTGCTGATAGTGTTATTTTATTTCTTTACCAAAAGATTTTCATGAGCCAGCTTGATTGGATAGTTCTGATTGTTACACTGTTGGCTATTATTACTTATGGCCTGTATAAAAGCCATATCTCCCCGTTTTGCATTTGGTTTTTGTTGCGCTGCCATTAAAATGCTTTTTTCTTATTCAATGCAATCAAATTAGCTA
>JANMFO010000017.1:0-20169 GCA_031374245.1 Chitinophagaceae bacterium
AATTCCCTGGGCCTTCATTTCATTTACCACAGCTTTTGTTATTTCAGCAGTTGGTAAAAACCAATTGACAAAACTGCAACTATCACCTGCAGGATCGGGTATGCGACGAAACGTTATTTCTGGTACCTGCGATAGAATATTTTTTAACTGGGCATGATTTTTTTTCTGCCTTGATAGAAATTCCGGTAATCTTTTTATTTGTGCCAGGCCAACGGCAGCATGCAATTCAGAAATTCGATAGTTATAACCAATAAACGGGTGCAGGTCGGCACCCCTGTCCACTCCTTTATGATCATGACCATGGTCGGTGTATCCATCAGACTTAACTAAAACATCTTCGTTGTTCGTCATCACCACACCACCTTCAGCACAGGTCATTGTTTTTACAAAGTCAAAAGAAAAAGTACCGGCATCACCAATTGTTCCCAATGATTTTCCTTTATAAGAACCGCCAATACTCTGACAGGCATCTTCTATTAAAATCAATTTATGTTCTTTACAAATAGCCATCAACGCATCCATATCGGCCATACTGCCACACATGTGTACGGGCATTACCGCTTTTGTTTTTGGAGTAATGGCTTTTCTTACGGCATCAGGATTTAATGTCAGTGTATCATCCACATCTACTAACACAGGCACGGCACCTACACTCAAAACAGCTTCAAAAGAAGCCACAAACGTAAAGGAAGGCGTTATTACTTCATCACCATAACCAATACCTAATGCACTCATGGCAGTTGTTAATGCAGAGGTGCCGCTGGATGTCAGTTGTGCATACTTGCTGCCAAAGGTTTGGCAAATGGCCTCTTCCAGTTCTTTAGCTTTCCAGATTCCTTTTCTCGGTCCGTCAAAACCATAGCGCATCAGAATGCCGGTTTCCAGTACATCATTTACTTCTTTTCTTTCTTTATCACTCCAAAGTTCGTAGCCGGGCATATTGAGGGAATTAAAAATGAATAATTAAGAATTAATAGTTGTCTCTAATAAGAGATTAACTATACCTTTTACAAAGGTAGAAAAAGGCGGGAAGTATTCTCTTTCTCTCCTTTACCTCTGGGCGATTTTTTAGGGTTTGGGGTTATAAAAACTCCACTTACCACCCGGCTGCACCAATATGGCGATTTCGCTCAAATCGCTTTCATTATTATTTTTCCCAACGGCTGTAATCAGGTATCGGTAAGAAAAATGCTGCGACGAAAGCACTTCTTTAAATTCAAACCCGCCGGGCAATGTTACAAACCGTGAAATGTATTTTGGCACATTGCCAAACGTCTCACTGTGTGAATCAGTGGCATATTGATAGACGACGTAATATTTTATGTCTACATTATTCCTGGGGTCGGGCTTTACCGTTAATTGTATTACTGAATCATTGGTGATAGCCCTTTCTACTATCGGCGGCCAGGGTTTTTCATTATCTAACCAGCGCATAGGTGGTAGTAAGGCCGGGTATTTATAATAATTGTTTTGCAAACTATCGTTCCATCCATTAGGATTTTTGTCAAATATCTTGCTGCTGTAATAAATGCTGCCCTGCACATTCGGATAACGGCGCAATAGTTTTATCTGGTTAGGGATTTGATTAGGATCTTCCCACCCGGCTTCCTTGCTGTCAATTTTGTAAATGCCATGACCGATATATATATGGCGGCCAAAACTATTGCGGCTCCACCAGTCAAGCATTTTTGCATAATCAACTTGTGGGTGACCAATAGCAAAATATATCTGCGGTGTTACATAATCAATCCACCCTTTTTTCAGCCACAATAAAATATCCGCATACAGGTCATCATAATTGGTTTGGCCGCTGCGGGTATCGCTGCCTCTTACCGGGTCTTTATCACTATTGCGCCATACACTAAACGGCGAAATACCAAAACGGCAAAGTTTCTTTTCCTGTTTAATAGCAATGCTGATAGCTTGAATAATCGAATCAGTATTACTTCTGCGCCAATCATCTTTATTGAGAGTGCTGCCTGATTTTTTGTAGGTGGCTTCATCTGGAAATTCTTTTCCGGGAATACGATAAGGATAAAAATAATCATCCATGTGAATGGCATCTATATCATACCGGTTTACAATATCACGGACTACGGTTACCACAAATTTTTGTGCTTCTTTATTTCCCGGGTCAAAATATTTTTTATCTCCGTAGGTTAAAAACCATTCAGGATGGATGCGGGTAATATGGTTAGCAGCAACGGACGAACTCGCAATATTATGAACAGCTCTGTAAGGATTTAACCAGGCATGAAACTCCATACCACGTTTATGGGTTTCTTCTATCATAAACTGCATCGGATCATAGTAAGGAGAAGGTGGCTTACCCTGAGTGCCTGTTAACCATTGACTCCACGGTTCGTATTGTGATGGATAAAAAGCATCGGCAGCAGGACGCACCTGAACGATCATGGCATTCATCCCATTTTTCTGGTGCATATCCAGCAGACGGATATAATCAGCTTTTTGTTTGGCAGGATCGGTAATGCCGCCTGCAGGCCAGTCAATATTATTAACGGTAGCTATCCAAACCCCACGAAATTCATATTTGGGCTGGGCATTAAGAAAATGAACAGATAGAAATGTAAGGAATGAAAATAAAAAGGCGGATCGTCTCATGTTTTCAGATTCGGATGAACAATTAAAGAGGCAAAAATACATTATTCACCTCCATCCCGAAGCTTATCAAGCAGATCGCTGAGAATATTAGCATCTTTTTCTGAAAGGTTGCCCAGCACACCATCTATTTCATCCTGACGGGCATCCAATCTTTCCAGCATCTTTTTCCCTTTATCAGTGATGATAACATCCACCAGGCGGCGATCATTTTTACAGGTAATTTTTTTTACTAAACTTTTTGTAATCAGTCTGTCGACTATACGACTTGTGTCACTCATTTTTTCGAGCATCCGTTCTCTTATCTGCAAGGTGGAAAGCGGGTTGGGAAAACTGCCCCTCAATATGCGGAGTATATTGAACTGTTGTGGAGTAATAGCTTCCGAGTCAAAAATAGCTTTCGTTTTTTCTCTCATCCAGGCAAGAGTATAGATAAGGTTTATCCCTGCCTTCTGGCGGGGGTTTCGAAATTTTAACTGCTGAATGTCTTTTTCAATACCCATCATGTAAACTTAGCCATTAAAAGTAAAAAGTTTTGTGATAAACAATGCGTTTACCCAAAACTTTTTAACTGGTTTCAAAATGTACTTAGTTGTTGTAGTAGAACTTTTCTTCTACAATCTTACCATTTTTCCAACGCTGTACAGCCAACTGGGTGTAGTTGCGGGTTCCAAAATCTTTGTGGGTAAAATCCATCCACCATTCAATAGCAGCCACATCATCACTGATAATTGTGTTTATCACCTTGGCTCCGCGGAATTCAGTAAGGCCGTTTACAAAAGTCTCTTCATACTGGCGGTTTACATCCTTGCCAACCCGTGCCGGGTAGTCATTATCCTGCATCACTACGTCTTCAGCATAAAATTTTTCAAAAGCTTCGAGGGTTTTGCCTTCCAGGATCATCTGATTTAACTGGTCAACATTTGTTCTTAAATCACTCATTGTATTATGTTTTAAAGTTTTAATGATTGAAAGAACAAAATTAATGTTCAAACATTGAATATTCCAAATTAATTTTCTTTAATAGAAAGGATTGACAGTTTATTAACATTGAACAGGCAGCAATGGTGTAGAAAAATCCCACTTAGTAGTAGACCGTATATGCAGACAAATGGTTTGCTTTGTATAATCAACCACCCAATACTTTTATATGAAATACTTATCAGAATCCATCCGCAGTTTTTTTGAAGGGTTTACTTCCTTCTATACAACTATCTATGATAGGATGAAAAGCTGGTGAGTTATTGATCACTTTCTTTCTTCAATTCCGCCGTTAATTTGAAAACGGTGAAGAGATGATGTCCTTCGTGTAATAGAAAAAAATTCATCCACTGCAATAAATTCATTGGCCCGAATGCCGGATGTTGCCCGGTTTTAATAAAATCTTCCTCCGGAAACTGTACCATTTCGGTAGCCATTTCCTTTCTGGTGGTGATGAGGTCTTGCATTATTTCCCGTGTAGATAATGCACAATTTTCTAAAAACATAGGATCAGCTTCGGCGCTGTAGCGGGGAAATGAAGGATTATTACCAGACAATATCTTCTGCACCCTTACAATAAAAATGTGCTGGTAAGTTTGCAGGTGCACCATATTTTCAAAGATTGACCATTTGCCTGGAATTATTTGTCGCCTTACCTGTTCATCCGAAATGCCGTCGATTGTATCAATTAATGATTTATGCTGATAATGCAGGCGGGTTGATATATAAGAAGGTACTTGCATAAGCAAACTTATTTAGTAGTTAATCATCACTCCACACTTTCGTTCCCTCAGAGCAGTTGGCGCAGATATCAATATTTTTTCTGCCGGTCAATATTTTTTTTCTGAATGTAGTGTATTCTCCGTTGTTCCAAATCTCTTTAAACGATTTTTTCTTCAGGTCTCCCAATTGGTGCTGTGCATCTTTATCAAAACAACAGGGGGCTACCAATCCATCCCATGTTATTACAGGATCATGCCAGAGCCGCCAGCAATGGTTGGCCAGTTTACCTTTAAACTCATTTCCATTGGCTGTTTTGCGATAGCGGCTGTATTTATCAATAGTTGGTATCAGCTGATTAGGGTCTTTTTCATAATCATACACCTGTGCAGTTTTAAACCAAACATCATCTACACCTATTTCTTTACCCAATTTTTTTACATCCTCAATCTGGTGTTCGTTTGGTTTCACTACTAAAAACTGGAATACTACAAAAGGCTTACTGCTTTTCAATTCTTTTTTCCACTTCACAATATTTTTTGCGCCTTCAATTACTTTGTTGAGGTGTCCGCCTACACGATATTGCTGGTATACATCCTGTGTAGTACCATCAATAGAAATGATTAATCTGTCTAAACCACTTTCAATAGTTCTTTTAGCATTTTCATCATTCAGGTAGTGTGCATTGGTAGAAGTAGCAGTATAAATTTTCTTCTTCGCTGCATAGTTAACCATATCAAGAAAACCGGGGTTCAGGTACGGCTCGCCCTGGAAATAAAAAACGAGATAGAGTAAATCTTTAGACAACTGGTCAATTGTTTCACTGAAAAAATCCCGTTGCAGCATACCCGTTGGCCGGGTAAAAGCCCTGAGACCGCTGGGACATTCGGGGCAACGTAAATTGCAGGAAGTAGTTGGCTCAAAAGAAATAGAAACCGGGTAGCCCCATTGCACCGGTTTTTTTGTCCACTTACTGATATAATAACTGCTCAGCACCTTCATACCATTCCAGGCACGACGTGGTGTAATTTTGGATAAAAGGTTTATACTATCTCTGCGGTTGAATCTTGACATCTGGTCAAAGTTACTATTTCGCACAATAGTTGACTTTCGAAGTACGAAGTAAGTTGTTATCTTGAATTGTCTTTTATGAATAATCCTTCTATACCATACCGTATTTTTCCCATCGGTGATTCTGCAATTACGATTGATTTTGGTAACACGATTAACGAATCTATCAACAAGGAAGTAATAGCAAGGTTTAATCAGTTGCAGGAAAAACCTTTACCCGGACTGATAGAAATGATACCTGCTTACAGTTCACTCACTATTTATTATGATATACTGGCATTGAAGAAGAAAATAAATAATACTACAACTGTTTTTGAATGGACGAAAGAACAACTGGAAGAAAAATTAAAAATGCCGGTACAGGAAAATATAATTGAAGAAAGATTGGTAAGAATACCCGTTTGTTATGATGGTGAATTTTCGCCAGACATACAAGAACTGGCTGCGGAAAAAAATATTTCTGTTGACGAAGTAATAGAGATTCATACATCAGCAACATACAAAGTTTATATGCTTGGGTTTTTACCCGGCTTTGCTTATATGGGCGAAGTGGATGAAAAAATTACAATACCCCGAAAGCCACAGCCACAAAACGTATTGGCAGGAAGTGTTGGAATTGCCGGAAAGCAAACAGGTATTTATCCATTAGCATCACCCGGTGGCTGGCAGATAATTGGAAGAACACCGTTGAAATTATTTGATACGGACAGGGAAGAACCTGTATTATTAAAAGCAGGAGAATTTGTTCAATTTTTCTCAATCAGTAAAGATGAGTTTGAAAATTTTTAAAGCAGGCATACTGGATACTATTCAGGATCAGGGGCGGTATGGCCACCAGCATCTCGGTATTAATCCCGGTGGTGTGATGGATAAATTTTCTGCACAGATAGCTAATATGCTTGTTGGTAATGATGTTAAAGAAGCAGTAATCGAGTTACACTTTCCTGCTTCTGTATTTATATTTCAGCAGCCAGCATTGATAGCTTTAAGCGGAGCTGATTTTTCTGCCAGCATCAACGGAGAAAAAATCCCATCACTTCACCCGGTATTGGTTAATAAGAATTCTGTTCTGCAATTTCATAGAGCAGCAAAAGGTGCCAGGGCTTTTATCGCTGTGAAGGGCGGTTTTAATATTCCAATATGGTTGGGAAGCTTCAGTACTAATTTGAAAGCAGCCGCTGGCGGCTTCATGGGAAGGGCATTGCGAAAAGATGATGAGATTGGTTTTAAAAAATCTAGTACTAATATTTCATATTTGGGAACAAAAGAATTTTTAGTGCTGCCATGGAAAGCTGACCATAAATGGGAAAACAGCAGCACTAATGAAATTTTTATATTACCTGGAAATGAATGTTGCAGGTTGACGGATAAATCTAAAGAGAAAATATTTGGTCAACCTTTCACTATTACCAATCAATCAGACAGAATGGGCTTCCGGTTAAAGGGGGAGCCACTATTAACAACAACCAATGAAGAAGTAATTTCTTCAGCTGTAGGTTTTGGTACCGTACAGTTATTACCCGATGGTCAGTTAATAGTTTTAATGGCTGACCACCAAACCACAGGCGGTTATCCGAGAGTGGCACATGTTATTTCAGCGCATCATTCCAGGCTGGCACAAATGAAGGCAGGTGAAATGGTTCGCTTTAGGTTGGCCAATCAGCAAATGGCCGAAGAGTTATTGATAAAACAGCAACAACATTTGCTGCAACTGCAAAATGCTTGTACATTCAAATTACAGGAATTTTTTAAAAGGGTTTAATGAGTATAATTTTGCTCAATTGTGATATGGGTGAAGGCACCGGCACTGATGAATTGATCATGCCATTTATAAATGCTGCTAATATTGCCTGCGGCTATCATGCAGGCGATTCAGCAACAATGTGGCAAACAGTGGAGCTGGCGATCAAACATAATGTAGCTATTGGTGCACACATTTCATTTTTGGATAAAGAAAATTTTGGAAGAAGTGAAATGAAGCTTAGCAGCGATGAAGTGTATGAACTTGTTTCGCAGCAATTAATTATTTTAAATGAAATTACTACTGCACTAGACACAAAAATAAATCATGTAAAACCGCATGGAGCATTGTATAATATGTCGGCAAGAGATGTGGCGCTGGCAACTCTTATAGCAAAAGCGGTAAAAGATTTTGACAGTAACCTTATTTTAGTTGGATTAAGTGGCAGCCATTCCATCAATGAAGCAAAAAAGATAGGATTGACAACAGCCAGTGAAGTATTTGCCGACCGCACTTACCAGGATGATGGGACACTGACTCCCCGTTCCCAACCTCATGCTTTAATTGAAGAAGCTGACAAAGCGATAAAACAAGTTTTGCAAATGACAAAAGAGGGAACAGTAACAACCCTGTCAGGAAAAACAATTTCTATTGTTGCAGAAACAGTCTGTATTCATGGTGATGGAAAACATGCATTGGTATTTGCAAAAGCAATTCATAGTGCAGTAAAAGAGGCATGAAAAAAAACTCTGCCATACTCGGTGCTGCTTTTTTAATGGCCACTTCTGCTATCGGTCCCGGCTTTCTTACACAAACATCTTTATTTACGGAACAGCTGCTGACCAGTTTTGGATTTGTAATCCTTATTTCTATTCTGCTTGATATTGGAGCCCAACTCAACATCTGGAGAATAGTAACCGTAAGTGAAAACAGGGCACAGGATATTGCGAATAAATTATTGCCGGGTCTCGGATTTTTTTTAGCCGCATTAATAGCTTTCGGCGGATTAGTATTCAACATTGGTAATATAGCTGGTTGCGGTTTGGGGTTAAATGTATTGACAGGCATTGATGCCAAAACTGGAGCCATCATCAGTTGTATAATTGCACTCGGTATTTTCTGGTACAAAGAAGCTGGGAAACTGATAGATGGTTTTGCAAAATGGCTGGGCTTTATCATGATTGGGCTAACTGTTTACATTGCATTTTCATCGCATCCACCCATTGGCGAGGCATTGTACAGAACTATCTGGCCGGAGAAAATTGATATGATGAAAATTGTAACCCTGGTGGGTGGAACAGTAGGGGGTTATATTTCATTTGCCGGCGCACATCGTTTATTAGATGCAGGAATTAAAGGTCAGCAACATCTTCCGCAAGTAACAAGAAGTTCGGTGAGTGGAATTCTAATTACTTCCATCATGCGGTTTATGTTATTTTTTGCAGCTCTTGGTATTGTATCACAGGGAATAAAACTATCAGCCACTAACCCTGCTGCATCTGTTTTTCAAGCCGCTGCCGGAGATTTGGGCTATAAATTTTTTGGTGTGGTAATATGGAGTGCTGCCATTACTTCGGTGATTGGTGCATCCTTTACTTCTGTTTCTTTTTGGAAAACATTGGTGCCTGCGGTAAAGAATAATGAGAAAATTGTAATCAGCCTTTTCATTATTCTATCAACAATCATTTTTGTCGTAGTAGGTAATCCAATAAAACTATTAATTCTTGCCGGTGCAGTTAACGGACTTATTCTTCCTGTTGCATTAGCTGTAATATTAGTGGCGGCTAATAAATCATCCATTGTTAAGCAATACAAACATCCGCTGGTATTACAAATTATTGGCTGGCTCGTTGTAGTAGCCATGACTTATATGGGTGTTATCACCATTCAACAAAGTATTGGTAAATTATTGTAAAAGAAAATACCACAAAGCCACTAAGTACACCAAATCAGCCTACACTCTTTGTATGCTTCGTGCCTTTGTGGGAAACAAACAAAAAAGCCCAACTATAGGGTAAGTTGAGCTTTTTGTTATCATCCATCCTTGTTATGAGTCCAATCAGCCGTTTAATATTTTTGACCTAAGCAGATAATTCCGTGACGGGTGATAGATGAAAAGACAGGTACCATTTTTTATCGTGGTAATAATATCAGTTGATTCTTTTTGAGGTACAGCAGGGCAACCAAAACTGCGACCCATAAATACACCAGCTTTTGCACGGGCCTCATCCACATAAGCAGCACCATGTATTACAATAGTTCTTGCTAATGCTTTATCATTATAGCCCGGGTCTACACCGTTTACTCTTAATGAAAGACCATGTGCACCGATGTAAGTGTTGGAAGTAATATAAAATCCCAAACTGCTTTGTAATGATTCCGGTGTGTTGGAAAATTTGGTGGCATATTCTCCACCAGAGTTTTTTCCATGAGCTACATACGTATTAGTAACTAATTTATTATTCGCTACATCAATTATGTACAATCTTTTTTGACCTGATGATTGACTGAAATCACAAATAGTCAGATACTCAGAGCGACTGATTTGTTTTTTCTCCAGTAAATGCTGATAACCTTTCCAGGCATAATTAAATGCTTCATGGGATAAGCCGTAAGATTCAAGCTGCGTTATATTATATAATGAAGCGGCCACATCATCAGCAATGGTAAAACATGAATCCGTAATAGTAGTATGAGAAACGGTAACAGCATTGATAGAGCTGTTCGTTGTTTGCACAGTTGGAATTATAGTGAACGATGCACACAATAATCCCATGGATATTGGAATAATAAGTTTTCTCACTTTGGGTACGGTTTTTCTCCGAAGCAATCTTTGTTAAGATATTACACCTTCGGTAGGATTTAAAAACGTAAGGCAATGCTAAAATATTATCCAGACCGTGAGAAAGCAAGGAATAAATGCTTGTTTTTTAATCGTTTGCGAATATTTACGTAGCAGGGTGTTACAACACTACCCGGGATTCTACGAGTAATACACTTTTAGGTGCAGGGGTTAATAAAGTTTATACTTACTTGTATTGAATTGTATTTACCAGTGATAAGTGATAGTAATATGATTCGTAGCTAATCCCTAATTCTCCATTATCTTATTTATATCCCGTTGTTTGGTAATAAACTCACTGGAATAGATTTTCAATAGTAGCATAAACAATGAAATAAGCAGCGGCCCGAATATCAAACCAATAAAACCAAAAAGGCTTAAACCGATAATAACACCAAATACAGTTGTTAGCGGATGTACATCACCTAAACGTTTTAATAAGGTAAAGCGAAGTACATTATCAACCGTTCCTATAATACCAAAACCAAATACCAGCATAGCAATACCCTGTCCTGTTTGATTATTGGCAAAAAAGATAATAGCCAGTGGTATATAAGCCAGGGCAGCACCCACTACGGGTATCATCCCTGCAATGCAGGTAACGCCAAACCAGAAAAACGGTTCATTCACACCTATTATTAAATAACCAACCAATGCTACCAGTCCCTGTGCAAAAGCAATCAGCGGAATGCCGATAGCATTTGATATCACCATCATATGTATTTCTTTTCCCAGACGGCCTACGTTGGCATCATGCAGTGGCACATGCTCATACAGCGCATCTTCCATATTTCTGCCGTTAACCAGCATAAAGTAGAGAATGAAGTACATGAAGAAGATAATGGTAATGGTATTGAAGGTGGCACCAAGTATTTGCGGCAGGCTCTCTGCAATAACAGACCCCAGCTGGTTAATGTTTTTTTCACTGGCCAGTGTTACATCAAATTTCTGTTCAATATTGAAGACTACTTTTTTTAAGGCTTCCATCAGTTCAGCCGAATGCTGTATGGCATAGGTTACTTTTGAAGAAAGCATATTAACCAATAAACCAACGGGTACTAAAATAACGATAAAGGAAAACAGCATCAGTAACACAGCCGTCCAGCCCTTGCGCCATTTTTTCTTTTCGGTCAGAAAAAACATCCACTTGTGCAACAATATGTATAAAGTAATTGCACCAAGTAATGCCGGCAGAAAGGAAGACAGCTCAATGAACAACAAAATGCCCAGCAGTAAAATAATAAGGATAAAGAAAACTTGCCGCACCCGGTTCTGGTCAATAATGTTGCTCATATAATAAAATAGATATACTACTAAGTTAAAAAGGTTTAGCCACTAAAAACAGGTTGGCCACAACTTGTCCCGGCATTTCGGGAGATTTTCACAGATGTATACAGGTTAGTCACGAAGGAAACGAATAAGAGAAAAATTTTATCAGGGGGA
This sequence comes from Chitinophagaceae bacterium, assembly GCA_031374245.1. Lineage (GTDB taxonomy): Bacteria > Bacteroidota > Bacteroidia > Chitinophagales > Chitinophagaceae > JJ008. Next base: position 11,418 of record JANMFO010000017.1, read on the forward strand.
ATGATTTGTATTTAATTGTATTCATTAGTGGTAAACAATAATTGCATCAGTAATTCTAATCTGTGTTAATTTGTGTTCATCTGTGGCCAGATAATTCACTGCCGCAGGCAGTTCTGTAGTTACACCTTCACATCCTTCCATTTCCCTTTCTTAAAATAATACCAGGCAGTTATAGCAATTGCCGTCTCAGCAACAGGTATCGCAACAAAAGCACCAACCGGGCCTATTTTAAAAAATATCACCAGTATTAATGCCAGTGGTATTTGAAAAAGCCAGAACCCGATAAAATTGATCCAGGTAGGCGTTCTGGTATCACCGGCACCGTTGAGTGCTTGTATCATTACCATACCAATGCCGTAAAAAATATAACCGGCACCAATTATTTGTAATGCCAATGTACCATACCGGTGTACTTCCGCCTCTTTGGTAAAAATGTGAATGATTGGGGATGCAAAAAATACAAATAACACCGTTACCAGTACCATAAACATCGCATTATATTTTGCAGTAAGTAACACACTTTGTTCTGCACGGTCAGGTTGTTTGGCACCCAGGTTCTGACCAACCAATGTGGCCGCTGCATTACTCAAGCCCCACGCAGGAAGGATAAAAAATACAATATTTCTTATAGCTACCTGGTAACCGGCTGTTGCATCGGTACCACCTGTTTTGGCAACCAATATACCCATTACAATCCAGCTACCCGATTGAATAATGAATTGTAATGTAGCAGGTGAAGCTACTTCTATCAATGTTTTTAATACAGGAGTATCCCATTTAAAATGCGAAGCCTTTACTTTGATAATACCTTTTCCTTTAAATAAATGCCAGCATTGATACAGCACACCGATACCACGGCCAATGGTAGTGGCTATAGCAGCACCTTTTAATCCCAGTTCCGGAAAAGGGCCATAACCATTAATCAGCACCGGGCATAATATAATATTGAGTAAACTGGCAATCCACAAACTCTTCATCGCCATTGCTGCATCACCGGCACCACGGAAGATACCGTTGATAAGAAATAATAAAATGATGACCACACTTCCACCCAGCATAATGCGGGTAAACACAGCACCTTCTTTTACTACTTCGGGGCTACCGCCCAGGATGCGTAAAATATCAGGAGCAAAAATAATTCCGATGCTGCTGGTTACAACCGTAACAAGTAACGCAATCAACAGTGATTGCATACCGGCATGTGCTGCAGCATCAGGATTTTTTTCACCAATACGTCGTGATACAACGGCGGTGGCAGCAGTGCTTAATCCAATGGCAACAGAATAAATAATGGTAATAGCCAGTTCTGTTAACCCTACGGTGGCAATAGCAGCAGCGCCAAGTTTGCCTACGAAAAACATATCCACTACGGCAAACACTGACTCAAGACTTAGTTCTAAAATCATTGGAATAGCCAGCAATACAATAGCACTGCGGATGCTGCCCTGGGTATAGTCATGTTCATCACCACGGAGCGATTGTTTGAGTAAAGCAAAAAAATGCGATAGCTTATTGGTATAAGTTGGTTGAGACATTATAAAAGGACTTTGAAATTAAGTAAATGAAAATAAAACACAGCAACAGATTATTGCTGATTGATAAACGGTCCGTAAATAGCAGGTTCTGATTAAATGGGGGCGAACCTTAATAAGACTTCATATTCTTAAAATTAAAAGCAAGGCTAAGATAAAAAAATGGAAGAACAAATTATCGAAAAAAAAGAACCAGAATTTTTAACTGATGAACGGACAAAAAAAGACTGCACAACAGTTCCTAATCCGTGTGCTTTCGTGGCCAGCAAGAAGCTGCATCAGCAGATTCCTAATCTGTGTTCATTTGTGTTAATCCGTGCCTAAACTGAATTCATTTTTGCCGAAGGCAAAGCAATCTGTATTCAATTATATTATTCGTGAAATTAGTGGCCGACCCAACTGCGCAGCAGCTTTTATTTATTTTTTCTCTTCCTATCATAAAACACTATATTTATTTCAGTATCCGAAGGAAACGTAAAACCAACATCATGAGTACCACTCCTTCTACCACTCCGGCTGCAAGCCCGGAGCATGACCGGATACTATCCCTCAATGTACTGCGTGGCATTGCATTGATGGGAATACTGGTAATCAGTATCTGGGAATTCGGCGGCTTCACCAACGCAACACAAAATTTTTACCGCACCGGCACACATGGTGGCAATTATAACTTGCTTACCACAGTGTCCATGTTATTCGAAGGGAAAATGCGGGCCCTGTTAGCCATTGTATTTGGTGCCGGTATTGTATTGTTTATGCAGAAGAAAGCACATGCGGCAAACATAACTGCAGCCGATGCATACATGAGAAAGCAGGTATGGTATATGGTCTTTGGCGTATTCAATGCATTTATACTGTTGTGGCCCGGTGATATTTTATTCAGCTATGGCGTGGTGGGTATACTGGTATTTGCTTTCTGGAGAATGTCATCCAAAGGATTATTTATTGCCGCTGTATTGTGTACATTAATCTATTGCGGCAAACAATACTGGAACTATACCGATGATAAAAAAGATTATAAAAAATATATAGCAGTAACACTGATCGAAAAAAAGTTTAAGCAGGACAGTACCTTCCGTGCAAAAAAAGACAGCATTGACAGAACAAAGGATACGATTAAATTAAAAGATACTTTACTCAATAACAAACGCCTCGATTCCATTGCAAAGAAAAATGATACACTCACCAACAAGCAAGCCGAAGAAAAAGGAAAGTGGGAAGGGTTGGTAAAAAGTTTTAAGTATGATACCGCTGCTGCCAAAGCAAACAGGAAAACCATGTGGGGTGGCTGGGGCAAAATCTGGAATCACCTCAAACAAAAATCGCAAAACAAAGCATCAGACTGGTTATATAAGATTGGTGTGTGGGATATTGGCTCCATGATGTTTCTCGGTATGGCATTGCTCGGTATGGGTTTCTTTCAGCACCGGTTAACGGGTATTAAATATACAATCATTGCTATTGTACTGTTAGGTATTGGTTTTGTGCTTGCGTGGTACCGGGTACATTATAATGATATACGGTTAGCTGATTATGCAAAATATGTAGAGCAACATGCGTTGCCACATAATTTATTTTTCCCAATAGAAAGAGCAGTGCTTGCCACCGGCTATGCAGCAGGAATCATGGCACTACTGAAAGCAAAATGGTTGCAATGGTTATGGCAGGCAGTTGCCGCAGCAGGCAGCATGGCATTAACCAACTACATCATGCAAACTATCATCTGTACATTTTTCTTTTATGGATATGGTTTTGCCTACTATGGCCGGTTGCAGCAGTGGGAATTATATTTTATGGTAGCAGAAATTGTGTTGGTGCAGATAGTGTTCTCTGTATTATGGTTACGGTATTACACTATGGGGCCATTAGAGTGGGCATTGCGCAGTATGATATACCGCAAAAGATTACCGATAAAAAAAGGAAATACAGTTTAGCCACAGATTACACGGATTAACACAAATGAAATACAGAAATATAGTTGACAAATGGTTTATTCAGCTACTGCGCAGCAGCATAATCTGTGTCCATTTGTGTTAATCCGTGGCCAAACTGTATTCATTTTGCCGCAGGCAAAAAGCAATTCGTATTCACTTGTATTATTTCGTGTCCATTTGTGTGTATTCGTGGCCAACTATTTTTAAATCATTCATTAAAACCATCCCTGTATGGATCAACATAATTCTTCCGGCAACGTACCAGCCATCGCCATTCCATTGGCTGATGGTGGCGGCACTATTGATACAGCAGCTACCAAACCAGTAGCCTCCGCCGACCGTATCAAAAGTATAGATGCCATCCGTGGAGTGGCCTTGTTGGGTATATTACTGATGAATATACCCGGCTTTGGAATCAACTGGGATTTCTGGTATCCCATCATCACCGGGCCCCGTGCAGGAAAAGATTATTATACGTTCGCTACGGTGTTTGTTTTGTTTGAAGGTACCATGCGGGGTTTGTTCTCCATGTTATTTGGTGCAGGCATGGTATTATTTATGGTCAATAAAAAAGAAGTACCCGGCCAGCCAACGGTAGCAGAATATTATTACCGCCGTTTGCTCTGGTTGGTATTGTTTGGTCTATTCAATGCGTTTATTTTATTATGGGGTGGTGATATTTTATTTTATTATGGGTTGGCCGGAATGATATTATTTGCCTTCCGCAAACTATCACCCAAGTGGTTGCTGGTAGTAGCACTCAGCAGTTTGTGCTTCTCTATGATAAAAAGACAATGGAATTATTCTGAAACCCGGGAGAAAAGAATAGAATACAATGAAGCAAAAGCTGCAGAGAAGGAAAAGAAAAAACTTTCGGATGAACAGCAGGGTGCTATTGCTGCGTGGACAGAGATAGAAAAACGACAGAAGCCCGATACCGCAGAAACAAACCGCAACCTGCGCAAAATGCAGGGCAGCTATCCCACCATCTTTACTTATTTCATTCCACAGAATGTAAATTCAGAAATAGGTTATATGTATTACGACCCGTGGGATCTGTTTACCATGATGTTTCTCGGTATGGCCTTGTTTGGCTGGGGCTTTTTCAGCAACCGGTTAAAAACTTCTACTTATGTTATATGGTTGCTTATCGGTTATGGTGTTGGTCTGCCTATAGCCTGGGCCATTTTTGATCAGCAGTGGATGCATGGCATCAACATCGGTGCTTATTTCGACCGGTGGCGGGCAGGCCACGGAGTGTTCGGTGAGTTTCGCCGCATACTGCTGACTATTGGCCATGCCAGTTTGGTGATGCTGGTGTTCCGAAGTAAAGCAGTACCGTGGCTTATGCGGGCATTTGCCAATGTAGGACAAATGGCCTTCACCAATTATTTAATGCAAAGCATTATCTGCACTTTGTTCTTCTATGGTTATGGGTTGGGGTATTATAACAAGCTGCGTTTTCACCAGCTCTATTATGTAGTAGGTGCTGTATGGATATTTCAACTCATTGCTTCATCCATCTGGTTACGTTATTTCCGCTTCGGGCCTTTTGAGTGGTTGTGGCGATCGCTTACGTATTGGAAACGGCAACCGATGAAGAAATAGTTGCCATTCTCTCCGAAAGTAAATCCACTTTTTGTACAATTCAGCTTGTATGGATTGTTTAATAGTTCAGTATTTTTAGGGCAGGTATGTAATAAATACTTACCAGCAGAATAATGAACCAGATAGAGATATATAAAACAAAGGACGGGCAAACTCAGGTTGATGTAAAATTTGAGGAGGATACGGTCTGGCTAAACCAATACCAATTGGCTGAATTGTTTCTGGGAAGCAGGACCAACATTGTGGAACATATAAAAAACATTTATAACGAAGGGGAACTGGATAAAGAAGCAACTTGTCGGAAATTCCGACAAGTTCAAAAAGAAGGCAAAAGAGAGGTAGAAAGAAACATAGATCATTATAATCTGGATCTTATCATCTCTGTTGGTTACAGGATAAATTCAAAGCGGGGAACCCAATTCCGCCAATGGGCCACCCAACGTTTAAAAGATTACCTGGTAAAAGGCTATGCCCTCAATCAGCACCGGTTAGTGCAACTGCAACAGGTAGTACAACTTATCCAGCAATCCGGAAACTCCGGTGAGTTGAATGCCACCGAAGCCAAATACAAGCTGCCCCATGATCAACATCATCCCCTTCTTTGCCCCCCGTCATTGTATCAGCACTGCATAGGCATTACCTTCCGGCAAATTATAGATTATGGAAACTATCACTTTACCGAAAATCGTTGTTCCGGATGTAAAATTTGATCCCGAAGAGATGCTGACGAATCCGCTCAACATTCAACTGGGAGAAGATATACGGAACCCCAATCTTATTATCGACAACATTATTGATCACCTCAAACAAAAAGGCGCTGAAACCAGCTGGCTTTTTACCGTCAGAGAATTTACTCATCCTGAAAAAGTAGAATGGATTAACTCGCTGCCCGATGCCATTCATGTGCCGGAGGCCGAAGGCAATTTTATCTTTCCTGTTACGGTACACACAGCTGTAATGCTGAAAGTAGCCGAAACCCTGAGCGGCGAACCATTGTATGAAAAAAAAGAGGTGGAGAAAACGCTGGACAAATGCCTGCCCGTCCAGTCCTGAACGGGTAAGCACCGTACCCTTACTTTTTTCCCTGTCATCCCGACGATAGGAGGGATCTGCTTGTGTCACCCTGTTCCTATATTTAATCTGTGTGAATTTGTGTTAATCTGTGGCTCACCCATATTAATCATTGCCGCAGGCAATAAATCCGTGTTCATCCGTCCACACCGTCTCCTGAGCAAGGTCGAAGGGTCCGTGTATTTGTATTTAATCTGTGTGAATTTGTGTTAATCTGTGGCCCACCTGTATTCATTTTGCCGCAGGCAATAAATCCGTGTACCAATTGTATTTCTCCCGACTCCCGACTCACAACTCCTAACTCCTAACTCCTAACTCCTGACTCCTGACTCACGACTCACCACTCCCGACTCCCGACTCACCACTCCCGACTCTCCCTTCAACACTCACCAGCTCCACCCCTTCCTTCTTCCCTTTCAGCATCACCAACCCCAATGAGGTAGCAGTAAAAGATGAAGCAAACCCATCCTCTTCCGTAAACCCCTTGCTTACCAGTAAACTTTTATTGTACGTATTGCAAAGGCCCTGTATCCGGGCAGCGGTGTTGATGGTATCACCATGATAAGCGATGTCCCGTTTTATTTCCCCAATCTCCACTGCCGTTATTTTACCACCGTGCAAACCGGCTTTAAAAAACGGCAGGCGGCCATACGCATTTTCATAGTAGGCGGCCCGTTTGGCAAACTGTTCGCTGCACGCAAAATAAAAACGGATACAAGCCATGTTGGTAAGCCCTTCCGCCATGCGCCAGCTCAACACTATTTCATCACCTACGTATTGATAAATTTCTGCATTATGTTTCGCTATCACCTGGTTAATGTCCATAAAACTATCCCGGATAAAACTGCTGTACCGCAGGTGGCCCAGTTGTTCTGCAATGCTGGTAGAAGATTGCAAATCCATAAACATAAAAATGCGTTCCTCTTCTTTCGGTTGGCGGTACTTGCCCATTAAAAGCGGCAGCAGCACACCCGGGCCATATTTTTTATTTACCTGGGTGATGAAGGTGATCACACAGGCCATCAGAAAATAATAGACAAGAAAAATATAGAACGTATATCTCCACGAAGCATCATTCAGTGGTGATTTTTTCTGTTGCATCACGGACAGTATCAGTTGTTCATACAATACAAAACGTACCAGGCCAAACAAAAAGGTAAGTGTCAGCAGCGATACCACCAGCTTCAGTAAAAAAGTAATACCAAGGCTCCGCTTGCGGAAAAATTGTTTTTCTAAAAAATATTCGGTAATGCCCAGCACAGCACCGTATAATATGCCGATGATGATACCGACAACCATAGTAGGCCACAGCCGTGGTGGCAGTGGCAGGACCACATTTTCGTTTACCGATGCATACATAAAATGCAGCAGCACTGCCAGCACCACATTGGCCAGCACCCAAAAACCTATTTGTGTAAGCACACCGTTCCAAACAGGATAACGGGTAACAAAGCGGCGGGCCCGTTGGGTATAGTCAAGATGCGGCATAGTGGGGGTTTGAAGAATAAAGATAATGAAGGTAGTGAGCTGAGCCGAACTACGGTGCTACTATTGAGCTGATGTTGCGACGCTCCGTTCATCGTTCGGTAATTCTGCTCAGCATTTACTATTTTTAATAATAAACCTGTCCTCCATTGAACCAAAACCCAGAACAGATTGCCCGTGATAAAATAGATGCTGAATTAATTCAGTGCGGCTGGGTTTTGCAAAACAAAAATCAAATTAACTTAAATGCAGCCACAGGTATAGCAGTAAGAGAATACCAAACCGACATCGGCCCTGCCGATTATGTGCTTTTCGTAGATAAAAAACCAATCGGCATCATTGAAGCCAAAAGAGCTGAAGAAGGAGTACATCTCACCATGCATGAAGACCAGAGCGAAGGCTATGCATCTGCAAAACTCAAATACTTAAACAACGAAAAACTTCCCTTTGTATATGAAAGCACCGGAGAGGTAACAAGATTTACTGATTACAGAGATACTAAACCCCGTTCAAGACCTGTATTTACATTTCATCGTCCGGAAACTTTTTCTGAATGGTTGAAGCAGGACAAATCGCTACGAACAAGATTGCACGACATCCCTGCATTACCAGAAGCCGGTTTAAGAGATTGCCAGATTAAAGCAATAAAAGAACTTGAAAAATCTTTTAAAGATGCCCGACCAAAGGCGTTAATTCAAATGGCCACAGGTTCCGGTAAAACTTATACTGCCATTACATTTATCTACCGCTTATTAAAATATGCCAAAGCTAAACGCATATTGTTTTTGGTAGATACAAAAAATTTAGGTGAGCAGGCTGAACAGGAAATGATGGCCTATGTGCCCAATGATGATAACAGAAAGTTTACCGAACTATATGGAGTAACGAGATTGAAAAGCAGTTTCATCCCGGCCGATAACCAGGTGTACATTTCCACCATACAACGGATGTACAGTATTTTAAAAGGAACCGAACTGGATGAAACCGCCGAAGAAACAAACCCCAACGAGTTTCAACAAAGAGAGCCTGCACCTGTAACCTATACCGAAAAAGTTCCCATTGAGTTTTTTGATTTTATTGTAATAGATGAATGCCACCGGAGCATTTATAATTTATGGAAAC
>JANMFO010000051.1:0-3241 GCA_031374245.1 Chitinophagaceae bacterium
GGACTGAACAATTTTTGGATGACAATGCCCCTGGTTTACAGCCGAGTAACCACTTAGGAAATCATAGTATCGTTTTTCATCTACATCCCACACATGTACCCATTTGCCACGGTTAAGTACTACTGTAATAGGGTGGTAGATATGTGCACCAAAATGTTCTTCCAGTTCAAGATAATATTGGGTCTGTTCAGACATAGCTATTGTTGCGTGCATAAAAAAATAATATGAATAAAAAGAAAGTAAAATTCAAAAGAGAAAAATCCGGCTTAACAGCAGACGGTTACAATGAAAGAATCATCGATGATTGAGCAGATCAAGATTCTGCCGCAGGAATGATATGTTTAGTAGCTGTATGATTCTATAAGATTTGATGCAAGATAAGAAAAATGATGGAAGTGACAAGGCCTGTAAAAGCCATGTTACGTTTCTTATTTCCTAAAGTGTTGAATCCGTAACTTGTAGCATAAAAAAATAGTTATGTCTTATACTGTTCCCACAGGCACCCGCATTGGTCATGTTCATTTAAAAGTAGCAGATCTTGAAAGGTCACTTGGTTTCTATCGAGACCTTTTAGGATTTGAAGTACAGCAAATTTTTGGTGATGGGGCGGCTTTTATATCGGCGGGTGGTTATCACCATCATATCGGTTTAAATACCTGGCATAGTAAGGGGGCTTCACCAGCTCCGGTTAGAGCAGCAGGATTATATCATACTGCTATTTTATACCCCAACCGTAAAGATTTAGCTATTGTTTTGAAAAGATTAATAGAAGCAAAATATCCGTTAACTGGTGCTTCTGATCATGGGGTATCAGAAGCTATTTATTTGGATGACCCTGATAGCAACGGTGTGGAATTGTATTGGGATAAACCCCAAGAAGAATGGCCTAAAAATGCGAATGGCGATTTGCAAATGATAACTGCAGTATTAGATTTAGAAAGCTTGTTGGCTTTAGCTGATTAATTCTCTTACAAAATACCGTTCCGGGAAACTGAGTGTCAGTTGTTGTTCTTTTTTAAAAATCCCATATACGGTACTGCCACTACCACTCATAGATGCATAAACAGCACCCATCTTGTAAAGTGTATCTTTTATATCCACAATCTCCCGGTATTGTTTGAAAACAACTTTCTCAAAATCGTTTTGTAACTGATACTTCCAGGTTTCAATTGGCTGGGCAATAATATCTTTTATTGATTTTTCGGGAATAGCAGGTTTCAATTTTACAAAAGTGTCGCCGGTATTAATATGGATACCCGGATTAACGATTACAAATTTATAAGCTGAGAGGTCAAGAGTAATTTCTTCCAGTACTTCACCTCTGCCGGTGGCAAAGCAAGGTTTATTGATTATAAAAAAGGGACAATCGCTTCCTAATTCAGCAGCGTAACCCAGTAGATCTTTTACTGAAATATTGAGGTCGAAGATTTGATTTAATAATTTTAGTGCAAATGCTGCATCAGCACTGCCGCCACCAAGACCTGCCCCAAGCGGAACCCCTTTATGCAGGTGCATTTGTATAAAAGGCAATTTAGGGAAATCTCTTTTAAGCAGTTTGTATGCTTTTGCACAAATATTGGAAGCCGGAACTTCAGGAAGAGAAAAGCCACTGATGGTAAATGGCATCCTGGGGCTATCCTCCGGATGCTTATTTTCTATTATTTCCAGGATGTCTGTTAGTGGAATGGGATAGAAGACGGTCTCCAAATCATGGTATCCATCACTTCTTTTACGAAGGATGTTGAGGCCAAGGTTAATCTTACTATTAGGGAAAACAATCACGGGTTGTTGGATATTATGGGTGGTTTCAAGGAAAGTATTTTAAGGTAAAGCTTATCTGAGGATTACACAATGCAATTCAGCTAAATCTAATTAAGAATCAGGTTATTTTCAGGGTCAGCGTTTCTTTTTGCGGCTATTTATTTCATCCCTTATAGCTACGGCACGGATGTAATCTTCGTTATCCAGTACTTCGTTCAAAAGATTATTTAATTCATCTAAAGTCATAGTTTTCAAATCTTCATTACCCTTAGGTTTATCTTCTTCTACTATTACTTCCTGCTTGACTTTCTTCTTTTTACCTTTTGTTTCAGTGTCTTCCATCAATATTCCAGCACTTTCCAGGATGTTCTCATATGTATAGATAGGACAGCCAAATCTTACAGCCAGGGCAATAGCATCAGATGTTCTGGAGTCTATTTCAACCGTATCATTTTCTGTAGAGCAAAGTAATTTGGAATAGAAGATTCCTTCCTGTAAATCACAAATAATAATTTCATGCAAGTCTATGGCAAATGCAGTCATGAAATTCTTCATCAGGTCGTGGGTAAGAGGGCGGCTGGGTTGCATTTTTTCCAATGCAACAGCTATCGCCTGTGCTTCAAACCCACCAATAACGATTGGTAAACGCCGTAGTCCGTTTACTTCACCCAGCACCACAGCATACGAATGGGTTTGCGTAATGCTGTGTGATAAGGCCACTATTTCCAGTTCTATTTTCTTCATGCCTCAAATCCGCCTGCGGCGGCAACTTTTCCTTAATTGATTGAGCAGCAAATATAAAAACAAAAGCCTTCCAAATCAATGAAAGGCATTAGTTGTAAATATAAATCTGGTTATCTATTTCTCTGGCTTAGGGTTAAGACTTCAGCTTTTTTATAGCTTCAGTCATTTTTGGAACAATTTCAAAAGCATCGCCCACAATACCGTAATCGGCAGCCTTAAAGAATGGGGCTTCCGGGTCTTTGTTGATGACCACAATTACTTTACTACGGTTTACCCCCGCCAGGTGCTGAATAGCCCCCGAAATACCAATAGCGATATAAAGATTAGGGGCAATGGCAAAGCCTGTTTGTCCCACATGCTCATTATGCGGACGCCAATGTGCATCAGCCACCGGGCGGCTACAGGCAGTAGCGGCATGTAATGTTTTTGCTAATTCTTCTACCATGCCCCAGTTTTCAGGACCTTTTAATCCACGTCCGGCACTTACCACTATTTCAGCTTCTGTCAGAGGAACCTCACCACTAGCTTTAGTAACGCTGATTACTTTCACTTTCGGTGCATCTACCGTTGCGCTGAAAGCAACAACTTCGGCAGTACCTTCTGTGGCAATAGTCTGGTAAGCATTGGGGCTTAGGGCAATTATTTTTACATCAGTGCTTACAGCTATGTTGGCAAATGCTTTCCCGGAGAAAACATTTTTCTTTACTACAAATCCATTGCTTGTGTCGGGTAGGCC
>JANMFO010000128.1:0-1671 GCA_031374245.1 Chitinophagaceae bacterium
AACGTCTCTTTTTGCCGGCAGGATTGGCTGATACAAATGATAAGAAGCGCTGCTAAATACATTTTTTTCATGAGCAGCAAAGATAAGATCGCCTATCGCTTTTTATTTAAAAAAATATGGGAAAATCAACCTGCCCGCAACAGCTTCCAGAATGACAGAGAAGCAATGATCGACAATCCGCCTACGGCCCACCAGAGTACGTTGAAACCTGCATGCTCTGCTAATTGTGCGCCACCCATCGGTCCCAGTGTTTGTGCGGCTGACCAGGCCATTGTATACAATGCTGCATATTGTCCACGGTTAGAAGGCTGTGTTCTGGCTATCCAGTAACTGTTCATAAATGGCATGGAAAGTATTTCACCAAAAGTTACCATTATAATCATACTGCTGGCTACAACCACTGCTGCAACAGGAATATTTAATAATAAAAATGATAACCCTACCAGCATTACGCCGATTGTTATATACAGGGTATTTTTCTGTTTACTTTCCAGTTTATAAATCAATACCATTTCAATCAGTGCTATAATAATGCCATTGGCAGACATCAAAAAGCCAATGAAGAGTTCAGAAAAGTGCAATTCTTTTTTAAAGTATACAGGCAGGTTTGTAAACAGTTGAAAAAAGCAACTGGCAAAAAGCATAGTAATAAATGCAAAATATAAATATGTTTTATCGGTATAAGCTGATTGTGTTTTTGGCTGCCCCATACTTGCAGTATGTGACGGTTTGTAATTAACCGGTTTTAAAAATAACCATAATAAAACTACAGCGGCAATATTCGTAAATCCATCTACCCAGAAGAGTAAATGATAGTCAATATGTGCTATAAAACCACCCAAGGCACTACCGACCGCCCAGCCTATATTTATGGCAAGCCGGTTGAGTGCATAGGAACGGGTCCTGTTTACTTCTTTGCTATAAAAGGCAATTGCCGTGGAATTAGCCGGGCGGAATGCTTCGTTTACGAAGCTCAACAGATAAGTAAATAAACAAATAAGTGGATAGGTATTCATCTGACCTAGCATGATGAATAAAATGCCACCGCCAAAAAGGGTAATTATTTGCACGGGATAAAAACCAATTTTATCCGTCAATCTTCCACCAAGCCATGCACCGCTGAAAGCCCCAAAGCCAAATAAACCAAACACAATACCAGCTTCGCCTATCGTATAGCCCATTTCTGGACTGGTAAGGTATAATGTCATAAAGGGAACCACTATCGTGCCACTCCGGTTGATTAGCATAATGAGTGACAAAAGCCATGTTTCTTTTGACAGGCCTGAGAAAGCATTGCGATATGTTTTAACAGTTGCAACAATCATATCATGGAGTAAAGTTATAAGATGAATACTAACCAAAGCAACCCCTTAAGAAATAACTTCGTTTTGACAACCGGGATTTCTGTTTGATTTTTTTTCTCTATATTCATTTTTTAAAAAACCAGCTACATGAAAAAATATTTTGTATTTGCAGTTGTTTTTGTTACTGCACTCATATTTGCTAATTGCAGTTCGTCAAAAAAAGCAGCAAAAGTTGTCCCTAAACTAAACTACGAGACAAATATGCAAGTAGTTATTGCCGCCAACTGCTCACCCTGTCATATACCGGCTAAAGGGGGAAATAAAAGACCTTATGATAATTTCACTAATGTGAAAGCTGATATTGATG
>JANMFO010000131.1:0-39228 GCA_031374245.1 Chitinophagaceae bacterium
TCAATGGGCCGGCCGGAAGATCTTGAAGCCGAAGAAGCTGCCCAGGCAACAGCATCTGCACAACAAGGTCAGCAGCAACAAGATCAGCAGCAGTATTCTTATACGGCAGAAAAAAAACCAAGAGGTCGTTTATATCGTGACAGCAGCGATAAATTTATTGGTGGTGTGTGTAGTGGTATTGCTGCTTATATGAATGTGGACCCCGCTATTGTGAGAATTCTTTTTGCTATCATCACTTTTGGTGGTTTTGGTTTAGGTTTTCTGGCTTATATAATACTATGGATCGTATTACCACCAAAAGATATTGAAGGGTATTCGGGCAAAAGATTGTATCGCAATCCGGATGATAAAATAATCGGCGGTGTAGCCGGTGGTTTGTCTGCATATTTTGATAAAAAGGTTTCAACTATCCGGTTAATCTTTGCAGCACCTCTTATTCTTAGTACACTTATTAATATTCTTAATGGATTTACATGGAATAATGATTTTGATGTCTTTTTTAATATTGGGTTTGGTTCATTAACAGGTACGTTCATTCTTATTTATGTTGTATTGTGGATAGTATTGCCAGAAGCAAATACCACGTATGAAAAAATGGAAATGCGGGGAGAAAAAGTAGATGCAAATCGTATCCGCCAGAATGTGAAAGAAGGAATGGGAAATATGAAAGACAGAATGAAGGAGTGGGGAGAAGAGGTAAAAGAGTCAGCACAAAATTTCAGTTCTAAAGCAAAAGAGTTTTCTAACACGAGAGGAAAAGCATTTGCATCAGAGTTTAATGAAACAGCCCGGCGCAGCGGAAGAGGCCTCGGTCATGCAATTGGTGTCATTTTTAAAGTGTTCTTTCTTTTTATCGCCGGTACCATTGCTTTTGCAATATTTGTTTCACTGATTGCATTATTATTTGGCGGTGTGGCATGGTGGCCTATCAATAATTTTTTATGGACCAGTAAACTGCAACAGTTATTAGCCTGGGGAACCTTAATATTCTTTTTTATAGTTCCGTTGATTGGTTTTATCACCTGGTTAATTCGCCGTATAATGCGGGTTCGTTCCCGTAGTAATTATCTTGGCTGGACATTTGGTGGTCTTTGGACACTGGGTTGGATTTGCATTATATCATTAGGTGCAAGCCTGTCAAAAGACTTTATGTATTATTATGATGGAGCAGATAATTCTGAAATAGCAATTACTCAACCAGCTAATAACAAAATGATTGTTGCAGTAACAGAACAGGAATTGGAATTTACCGGCAACTTTGGCTGGATGAATGATGGAGGTTATGGCTGGAACCTTACTCCGGATACCTTATCCTTATCTGCCGCAAAGATTGACGTAAAAGCGAGTGTCGACGGGCTATATCATGTTTCGCTTCTTAAGCATAGCTGGGGAAGAACAGCAGATGAAGCAAAAAGCCGTGCAGAAAATATTGTCTATACCATCATCTCAAAAGATAGCATACTTGACCTTGGTAATGGATTTGCTGTAGCAAAAGAAAGTAAATATCGTGGCCAGAATATAGAAATAGAAATACTGGTACCTCCTGGAAAAAAAATTCGTTTTGATGAATCGGTAAATGAAAAATTGAATGCAGTAGAGGTAAAAATTGATAGAAGCCGCAGACGTGGCAGAATCAGGGGATTTGAAATCAATAATAACTACCGTGATTTTCAATTCCGTTCCGGTGTAGATTATACAATGGGTGCTGATAATATTTTAAGAGACCCCGAAGGTAATGTACCCTCGTACAAAAGAGTAACTACCGTCACTACTGTTAATGGTAAGGTTATTAATAGAACCAGTACGGATGATTACAGGTATGATGCAAAAGATAGTGCCACAAAGATTAACACGGACATTCAAAAGCAAATAGAAGAAGAAAGAATAAAAGAGGAACAACGTAAAGAACAGCGTAGAAAAGAAGATGAGGAAACAGAAAGAAAAATAAGAGAATTAAAAGAAAAGGCCACCAATAACAAACCAACTGTATTTAAAAAGAAAAATACCAGCAATGGTGAAGAGGGAATTGTTGCCGGGCCATCACCAGTTTCATCCATGTCACAATGGTTTTAATAACAGCGATATAATTATAACTGAATGAACAAAAGGAACAGTATTTTATTTATAATACTATCATTGATTGCTGCAGACTGTACTTCCTCGAAAGAAAATAAAAGTGGCAGCCATAAAGTTTATACTCCGGTATCACAAGAATTATTTGCTGAAATAGCATATATGGATAGTGTTATGTTTGATGCGTTCAATGCCCACGATATTAAAAAGTTGAAAACTACTTTTTCGCAAGACCTTGAATTTTATCATGATAAAGGTGGCCTTGCTTATTACAAACTAACGATGGAAAATTTCAGCAAGCTTTTTGAAAATAATAAAACCACCGGCTTGAGAAGAGATTTAGTGGAAGGCAGCCTGGAAGTTTATCCTATCAAAGACTATGGCGCAGTTGAAACCTGCATGCATCGGTTTTGTCATATCGAAAACGGTAAGGATGACTGCGGAACTTTTAAAAATGTAATGGTCTGGCAGAAAAAAGACGGGCAATGGAAAGTTACAAGAGTAATTAGTTACGACCATTAATAAACTCGGTTGAAGTGGAACCGCAACAGCGGTAAAACTCAGAGGCTGTTTCCAAAATATGGAACAGCCTCTATTTTTTCCGCTTACATTTGCACACTAAACAGTCAGTATGAAGAATACAGCTTTTACCGGTAAACACATTGCACTTGGCGCAAAAATGGCGGCTTTCGCCGGATACAATATGCCGATAAGTTATACAGGGATTAATGATGAGCATGCTGCCGTAAGGAAAAATGCCGGTGTGTTTGATGTTAGTCACATGGGTGAGTTTATTGTGAAAGGTGAACATGCACTGGACCTTATTCAACGGGTAACAAGTAATGATGCAGCAAAACTAAAACCCGGACAGGCACAATACAGTTGCCTCCCAAATGATGCCGGAGGCATAGTGGATGACTTACTGGTGTATTGTATTGAAGAAAATAAAGTATATATGCTGGTGGTAAATGCTTCCAACATTGAAAAAGACTGGAACTGGATTCAAAAACATAATTCTCAAAAAGCAGAGATGCATAACATTTCTGAAAAAACCTGTTTGCTTGCAATACAAGGCCCTAATGCAACGAAAATTTTGCAGCCGCTGACAGAAATAGATATTCTGAATTTGAAATATTACACATTCGTAAAAGGAAAATTTGCTGGTGTAGATAATGTAGTGATAAGTGCAACGGGTTATACAGGTGCTGGCGGCGTTGAAATTTATTTTGAAGACAGTAATGGTGCGGCTGATAAAATATGGGATGCTATTTTTGAAGCAGGCGGCCCGCAGGGTTTAAAGCCGATTGGTTTAGGAGCAAGAGATACCCTTCGGTTAGAAATGGGTTTTTGTTTATATGGTAATGATATTGATGATACTACTTCACCAATTGAAGCTGGGTTGGGATGGATTACCAAATTCACTAAAGAGTTTACATCAAAAGAAGTTTTTGCGGAACAAAAAGCAGAGGGAGTAGAAAAAAAGCTGGTTGGTTTTGAAATGATAGAAAAAGGTATTCCAAGACATGGATACGAAGTAAAAGATTTTGGTGGAAACACCATCGGGCATGTTACTTCCGGCACACAATCACCCACCCTGGGCAAAGCCATCGGCATGGGGTATGTACGAACTCCCTTTGCGGCTATTGATTCGGATATTTACATTAAAGTGAGGGATAAACTGCTGCAGGCCAAAGTTTCTAAAATTCCATTTTCATAATATAGCAAGACGGTAAGGTTTTTGTGATTGCAGGGCGTACTTTAGTATTGCTTATTTTCAACCAAACTTACAATGCCAACGATTCATCTTACAACATTTGTAGCCGCACCGGTTAATGTAGTCTTTGACCTTAGCCGAAATATTGATTTGCACCGCCAGTCTATGAGTGCATACCAGGAAGAAGCAGTAGCCGGAACAAGATTCGGGTTAATTGAGAAAGACGAGACCGTGACCTGGAAAGCGAAGCATTTTTTTAAAAACAGGCTGTTGCGGGTAAAAATCGCCGACATGAAAAAACATGAACAGTTTACGGATGAACAGGTAGAAGGTGATTTTAAAATGATGAAGCATGAACACTATTTTAAACCCTGCGATAATGGCACCATCCTGATTGATTTGTTTCACTATGAAATACCGTATGGAATATTCGGGCAATGGTTTAATAATTTATACCTTACCAAATACATGAAACGGTTACTGGAACAGCGGAATAAAACGATTAAGGAATATGCAGAGAGTGATAAGTGGAAGAGACTTCTGATAAAATAACCAATCGCCCCACATTAATTTTTGTTCCATTATTTTTGCTGCATTAATATGAGCAATAAACCCACCCTTCATACATCACTTTCCCCCGCACTCTTACATTTGTATGATTTGAGCAACAGTGTTGTTGTGATCATTGATGTATTCCGTGCCACTTCTACTATTGCATCTGCTTTATACAATGGAGCAAAATGTGTGATACCGGTTGATTCTGTTCCCAAAGCCATTGAAATCAGTAAAAGTATCGGTGGTATTGCCGCCGGCGAAAGAGATGGAATAATTGCAGAAGGGTTGCAACATGGTAACTCTCCATTAGAGTATACCCGGGAGTTTATTGAGAACCAAATACTGGTACTTACCACTACCAACGGAACCAGGTTGCTGCAAATGGCATTGGATAAAAACGCTGACACTATTATTTCCGGTTCTTTTCCTAACCTTTCAGCTGTGTGTGATTTTTTGGTAGCAGAAAAAAAGAATGTAGTACTCGGTTGTGCCGGATGGAAAGATAGATTCAATCTTGAGGATACCTTATTTGCCGGTGCCGTTATCAATCGGGTTGCTAAAAATTTCTCTACTCATTGCGACAGCTCACTGATGGCTGAAACAATGTATGTAAAGCAAAAAAATAAAATAATTGATTTTGCGCCGAAACTCACCCACTATCACCGCCTGGTAGAAAGATTTGGATTAATAGAAGATATAAAATTCTGTCTTACTAATGATGTGGCTAATGTATTGCCATTATATCGTGATGGAAAATTAGTAGCTAAGTAAGAGTCTCTGATTTTCAAAAAAACCATCTAAGATACTCCAATTTTTCTGTACGTAACCCGTATAAAATTTATTTATTATTTCCCTCCTTTTATAAGGAAATCCGCTGCACATTCTTTTACTTTTGCCGATTAACCTTTTTTGAAGCACGGGATAAATTTTCGTACTTCCTACATTTAAAATTCTATACCGCTTGGCCTTACCGCACCTTGTTAAATACGTTTATACCCATGGAACGGACGAAGTAATCCGCAGAGGAAAAAAGATTCATGCTGTCAGCAGTGTGGAATTGGTAGAGTACGATGATTTATTTGGCTCTGCCGTCTTTCGGGTAAAAGATGATACATACTCTACTTATTACAAAGTATATATTCAAAAATTTAAAGACGCCAAATCTATTTCGTTGCGTTGTGCCTGTCCGTATAACCTCGGTGATATTTGCCGGCACGAAGCGGCGGCTATGTTTCAGTTGCAGGAAATGATTGATAGGGGGCACCTGCAAACAGAAAATATACAGTACGACCAGAAACATACGGTAACGAAAATGAAAGCCATAGAATTAAAAACTATCCGGCTGCTTTGCTCACAGGAAGTATATGCTGAAGCACAGGAATTTTTACAGGCTCATAAAGCAACGATTGATAGTGCAGAAAATGAAATAGTGAAAGCTTCAGTGAAATTGAATGATAAAACCTATAAAGTAATTATCCGTAAAAACGAAGAACGAAATTTTGATACCAGTTGCGATTATGAAGATTTAGATCATCCCCTTTGTCTGCCCAAGGTAATTGTGTTTATACAACTCCTGAATAAACATGGGGCTAATTATTTTGACAGCATCCGTAACCTGGATAAAGAGAAAAATAAATTACTGGAAGCCTATGGTTATTCGATGAATGATGACTTAAAAGGAAAATTTGAATTTGCTTACAAGGAAGGCAAACCATTTTTGCGGGTATTGAGTACTAGTATAAAGAGAGTGGTAACGGTTCCCGTGGCACCAAGATCAGTTATTATTCCACAACAACAGGTGCAGGATGAACCGGAAGAAAAAGAAGAAGTGGTGGTTAAGCCAACTCAAAGGCTGGGAGTTGTTTTTAATTTTAATAAAAAGAATTACCCGCAGTTTACAGTTGATGTAGTTAGCGGTGAATCCAATGAAGTGAATAACGCCTTTGCAGGAAAAGTAGAAAAACTGGACATCAGCCGTTATGTAAACACTGATAATTTTTCAGAAGAAGATAAAGATCTGCTGGTACTGCTGCGCAAGTTGCAGGAGTCGGAGATTGATAAATACATAAGCCGCAATTCACCATTTTCAGGTATCTGGGAAAATATTATTCACCAGGAAGAAGATGACCTTCCTGATGAAACAAAAGGGTTGATGGCGGAGTACCTGTTGCCCAAGTTAAAAAAACTGTTTATTGAAACAGTAGAAACCTCGTTGGTTTTCATATTACCAGAAGGCAAGCCCTTTAAAACAAATAACCTGGAGTCATTGTTGTTGCAACCGGAAGAAGCCAAGCCGCATTTTTTCGTTAAGAAAAATTCACATTACTCTATTCATTGCCGGGTAAATGCCGGTGGTATAGAATATGATTTGGGAGACAATGAAAGTACCAGTCCGCTTTTCTTTTCTTACAATCACCAGGCATATTTATGGAAGAATAATGATGTCATCCATCTTATAGAAAAATTTTTACCAACTGGTAAAATGAGTGTGCCAACTGAAGAATGGAGCAAAGCGCTGAACCAGTTTATCCTGCCATTGGCCAGGGAACATAAAGTTGATTTTGATAAATCGCTGATAGAAGAAATAAAAGACGGCAACCCGGATGTGAAACTTTTTTTGCAGGAGAAAGGGGAATACCTTGTTTTTCAACCAACGTTTTCTTACAGAGGTTTTGAAACAAAAGCCAGAGACCGGGATGAAATGATAGTGCCGATGATTGATAAAGTGCTGGTGGTACATCGTAACCGGGTGGCGGAGAATGCATTTATTCAAAAGCTACAGGCCTTGCATTCCAATTTTGTGTATAATGAAGATGCTGCATCACTGGCATTAAAAGGTGCCGATGTGCTGAAGAATAACTGGTTCTTCCTGTTTGTAGATGCGATGAAGGATATGAAGACGCCGGTGTTTGGGTTTGAAGCATTGAAGAATTTCCGGTTCAATACAGCGAAGCCGCAAACAAAAATTTTTATCAGCAGCAATACCGATTGGTTTGATGCTAA
This sequence comes from Chitinophagaceae bacterium, assembly GCA_031374245.1. Lineage (GTDB taxonomy): Bacteria > Bacteroidota > Bacteroidia > Chitinophagales > Chitinophagaceae > JJ008. The sequence continues at coordinate 7,346 of JANMFO010000131.1, forward strand.
AGTGGATATTGTTTTTGGCGATCAGCAGGTAACGGTGGCCGAAGTAAAAAGGGCATTGGCCAACAAGCAACAGTTTGTACAATTAAATGATGGCACACTTGGAATATTACCTGAAGAATGGTTAAAAAAATATTCACTGCTTTTCAGAGTAGGCGAAGGAAAGACAGACTCATTGAAACTATCCCGCTATCATTTAAGTGTAGTGGATGAGCTGTATGAAACAAGAGATGAAGAAGAACTGGTAGTGCAACTGGAAGAGAAATATGAAAACCTGAAACAGTTTAACCAGATAAAAGAGATTGAACCTTCTTATCATTTAAAAATGATATTGAGGCCTTACCAGGTGGCAGGATATCAATGGTTGAACTACCTGAAAGATATCAGATGGGGCGGTATTTTGGCTGATGATATGGGTCTTGGTAAAACGGTGCAGGCCCTTTCCTTCATGGAGTATTTTAAAAAAGATACCGGTAAATTAAAAGCCCTGGTGGTTTGCCCAACAACACTGATTTATAACTGGGAGAACGAGATAAAAAAATTCACACCATCATTAACGTATAAAATCCATCATGGCAGCATCAGAACAAGAAAGAAAGAAGAACTGGAAGACCATGATATAACTATTACTACGTATGGTACGCTGAGAAGTGATATCAAACTGCTCATGAGTGTGGAGCTTGATTATGTAGTGCTTGATGAGTCGCAGGCCATTAAAAACCCGGCGAGCAAAGTAACCAAAGCAGCTTGTTTATTAAACGCAAAAAACAGGCTCTGCATGAGTGGTACGCCATTGCAGAATAATACGTTTGACATTTTTGCACAAATGAATTTTCTGAATCCCGGTATGCTGGGAACAATGGAATTCTTCCGGCAGGAATTTGCCATACCGATTGATAAATTTGGCGACAGGGACAGAAAAGATCACCTCAAAAAAATATTGTACCCGTTTATTTTGCGAAGAACAAAGGAGCAGGTGGCGAAAGACCTGCCAGAAAAACAGGAAATGATTTTGTTCTGTGAAATGGAAGAGGATCAACGTAACATTTATGATGCCTATCGCAATGATTTCCGCAACCAGATATTAGGCACTATTGAAACACAGGGCATTCAAAAATCACAGTTGACCATTCTGCAAGGATTGATGAAGCTTCGTCAAATCTGTGATTCACCCGCCATATTAAATGAACAGGAAAAATTTGAAAACCATTCCATTAAACTGGATGAACTGGCAAGGGAGATAACAGAAAATATTGGCGACCACAAGGCATTAATATTTTCGCAGTTCCTTGGTATGCTGGCATTGATAAAAGCAAAGCTGGATGAATTGGGCGTGAAGTATGAATACTTTGATGGCAGCACTACGGCACCCGACAGGCAAAAAGCCATTGAGAGTTTCCAGAATAATGATGAAGTAAGAGTGTTCCTGATTTCATTAAAAGCAGGTGGTGTTGGTTTGAACCTTACCGCTGCTGACTATGTATATATTGTAGACCCGTGGTGGAACCCTGCTGTGGAGCAGCAAGCCATTGACCGTACACACCGTATCGGGCAAACAAAAAATATTTTTGCTTACCGCATGATATGTAAGGATACCATTGAAGATAAAATTCTGCAACTGCAGGAGAAGAAACGGGCCTTAGCCAAAGACATTATTTCTGATGATGCTACGTTTGTGAAAGCATTGACAAGGGAAGATGTGGAGTATTTGTTTAGCTAAATACAGTATTTGATTATGCAATTCGAACGCTTAACCAGGAAGTGTTGTTTCCGGGCAGATATCTGTTTTACTTAAAAAGTAAACGTAACGGGAAATTTAGTTTTTGATTTTACTGGCAGACCATTTTTAATAGCAGGCGAATAAGGTTTCGGCAATTGTCATACTTAAAGATAAGCCACCGGGCCATTCATCCTCAAAATCCTCCTGTTCATCGGTATTTCCCCAAAAAATAACCGCTTTCCGAAGGTTGTTCCCCTTTCTTACGTCTATTTTCGTACACTTATTAAACTGATTATGAAGAAGCTTTTTACCTTATCTATCCTTCTCTTTGCCCTGATTATCACGGCACAAGCCCAAAAATTTGACGGTAGTATTAAAGGAAAGCTAACAGACACGGCGGCTAAACTGCCCGTTCCGGATGCTACGATCTCTGTTTTAAACGCAAAAGACTCATCACTGGTCACTTTTACACTGTCTACCAAGCTGGGTATGTTTGAAATAAAGGGCCTTGGGGAAGGCGACTATCGTCTTGTTATTTCCAGCAAAGGATTTGTAGAATTTAAAAAGACAGTTTCTATTACTGCAACAGAAAAAGCAATTGAACTCGGCAACCTGGCCATACAAAAAGATTATAAAACACTCGAAGGGGTAACCATTACCAGCGAATCGCCTATTCAGGTAAAGAATGATACCGTACAGTTTAATGCAAGTGGGTTTAAAACATTACCCAATGCAACTGCCGAAGACCTGATAAAAAAATTACCAGGTGTGGATGTAGACAAAGAAGGGAATATAAAAACGCAAGGGGAAACAGTGCAGAAAGTATTAGTGGATGGGAAAGAATTTTTTGGCAATGATCCAAAATTGGCCACTAAAAATTTAACTGCTGACATGATTGAAAGTGTGCAGGTGTTTGATGACATGAGTGACCAGGCAAAATTTACTAAAATAGATGATGGCAGCCGCAGCAAAACAATCAACATCAAACTAAAGAAAGATCGTAATAAGGGATATTTTGGACGAGCATTGGTAGGTATTGGCGATAATGGCAGATATGAAGGCAACCTGAGTGTCAATAAATTTAATGGCAGTAAAAGAATCTCGCTTCTTTTTAATGGTAATAACATAAATAAGCAGGGATTTTCTTTTTCAGACATCATCAGTTCTATGGGGGGCTTTAGTGGTTTTGGAGGCGGCGGTGGTAATTTCGGCGGCGGTGGTGGCAGCCGTGGCGGTGGCAGCAATTTAAATTTTAATACGGGTGGTAGTACAGGTCTTATAAAATCACTGTCTGCAGGTTTAAATTATAGTGACGAATGGGGAAAGAAAATAAAAATTACCGGCAGTTATTTTTTATCCAACTCCAATACAATACAGGAACAAAACATACTCCGGCAAACTACTTATGGGGATTCAATTGTTACGCTAAACAAAGAATCAGCATCCAATAATGAAAATCAAAATCATCGTTTCAATCTGCGGTTTGAATACCAGATAGATTCTATGAATTCTATTTTGTATACACCCTCACTTACATTGCAACATTCAGAAAGCTTCAGTAATGATACTTCTTTCAGCAGAACAAACATCCCATCAGCAGAATTCCTTGCCGTAACAGGACGAAATAATAATACAAATGAAAGAAATGGTTATAACCTCGGAAATAATTTTTTATTCAGACACAAATTTGGTAAAATCGGAAGGACGATAACATTGGGCTGGAATAACTCTATAGGGAATAGCGAAAGCGACGGGTTAACATTTTCTGATAATGAATTTTATCTGCAAAATGGAAACTTATTCAGGTCAGTAATTCAAAACCAGGTGACCAATCAGAAGACAACTACGAACAACAATGTTATCAGTACTTCGTACACGGAACCTTTTGGTCTGAACAAATTACTGGAATTGAATTATGCCTATACCAATAATTTCAATACTTCCGATAAAGAAGTAAAGAATTTTAATAATGGCTCTGGTAAGTATGATCTACCTAACCTGCTGCTAACTAATAATTTTGAAAACACATTTTTAGCCCATCGTATCGGGGCCAACTTCCAGGTACAAAATAAAAAATATAACTACCAGTTTGGACTAGGGGTGCAAAACTCAACTTTAGAAAGCAAAAGCTACCAGGCTGCTACCGGAAAAGATTCTATCAACAGAAACTCATATACTAATCTTTTCCCTACCGCCAGCTTCAACTTTACACCAAGCCGCAGCAAAAATCTGCGTATCAGGTATAATGGAAGAACGAATCAGCCTTCAATTTCTCAATTACAGAATGTTCCTGATTTAACAGATACGCTGAACCAACGGATTGGTAATCCCAACCTGAACCAGGAGTTTAACCACAACTTTAATATCGGGTTCAATACATTTAATATTCTCACTTTTAAACTGATAGCGGCTAACCTGAGCTTTAATGCCACGCAGAACAAAATTGTAAATGATATTACGGTAAAAGGACCGGTACAAACAACAAGGTATGCTAATGTAAATGGTTATTATAGTGCAAGGTCTTTTGTAACCCTTGGCTTGCCATTTAAAAACCCAAAAATGAAAGGCTCCAGTGTAAACCTTACCAATAATATGAGCCTTACGAAAGATGTAAGCTTATTGGAACAGGTGAAATTTACTTCTAAAACCTTCTCTGTTACGCAGGGTGTAGGTGTTAATATCAATAAAGAAAAAATTGATTTTGGGGTAAAAGCGAATGTAGCCTATAATACTACGTCATACTCAAACCCGAGGCAAGAGGATATTGATTACTATACACAAACCTATTCCGGTGATGTAACGTATACGTTCCCAAAAAACTTTATTCTGTCAACTAATTTTAGTTATTTAATCAATACAGGTTTAGGTGAAGGCTTTAATCAGAATATACCGCTGTGGAATGCCAGCTTCAGCAAACAATTATTTAAGAAAAAAAATGGCGAAATAAAATTTTCGGTAAACGATTTGCTGAATCAGAATCAGAGTATTGTTCGTTCTATCAGCGACAACTATTTCCAGGATACAAGAAGTATAGTGCTGAAAAGATATTTTATGCTCAGCTTCATGTTTAACCTGCAAAGAATGGGTGGTGCTGGTGGAAACAATGGCGGTATGCCGGGAATGCCAAGGCAGATGCAGCGGGAAATGAGAGATGTGCGGATGTATTAAGATAAAACGAAAAACCTATAATAAAAATGTCCCGCCAATTGACGGGACATTTTTTATGTTATAGGGGTTAGTAAAGAGACGTATGTATCGGAAATGATATCTTACTTTCTTCTGTGATAGACACCTGCAGCCGGGGAAGAGCCGGAGATGAAAACGGACAATACCGATTTCAGTAAACGGAAAAAATTAATAGAAGGTTTGTAATAATGCTTATAAATTTTTGCTGATTGATGTGAGTGAACGAGGTTCCTGTTTTTCATAATCGGATATTTTATATAAGGTTAACGAATCGTTTGTACTTAAAAGTATGTAATAAAGTTAGATTTTTCTAATATTGTGACTTGTTATTAGATTCTTAAATCCGTTACTCATGAAAAAATCAGTAAAAACACTTGCTTTTATTACTATCACTTTGTTTCTTTTTAATTCCGCTGCCGCACAGCTAAAACTTCCCGGTATTAATAATGGAGTGGCACATGATGTAAAGAAAGTGATTGAAGATTATCCTAATAGATTCGTTCACCTGATGGGTGAAATGGTAGCGGAACATACACAGTCAACCGACTACCAATGCAATTTTAATGTGAATGGTGCTGAAGAATCAATAATCACCCGCTACTCTGCCAAAAAAGAAGTATGCAGCTGGCAGGCACTTATGCTGACGACAGCTAGCTTTGAAAAAGCAAAACAAAAATTCAAGTCCTTGTTTAGCCAGCTCAATAATCTTTCCCTCAATAATGGAAAATCAAGTTTCAGGTTAAAGGGTGTTTACGAATCACCGGAAGAAGCAAAGAAATTTACCAGTGTGCTGTTTTCTTTTGAACCCGCCAACGAATCGCTAAAGAAACTAAAGGTTGAAATTTCCATGCAATACATTGAACCAATGGAATGGAAGGTAAAAGTATTGGTGTACGATAGGGAAAGAGAAGATGTGGAAAGAGGAAAGACTGTTGAGGAATAGTTATTAGCCTGGAGTCTTTAGTCAGGAGCGAGACGCTTAGTATTGACATCAGACTAACGACTCCTGACTCTGTTGCTCCTGACTCAAACATTAACCTTCATTAACCTTAAACCAAGACCTTTTAACCCGTAATACCGGAAACTCAGAATACTTTCGTAGCAGAAATGAAATAGCTATGAGAATAATTTACCTGTTATTAGTATCATTTTTTTTTACCACTGCATTGCTGGCGCAAAAAAACGGTTCTGTAAAAGGGATTGCTTTTGATACCATCAGTAAACAGCCAGTTGCCGGCGCTACTGTAACCATATTGGAAAGAGAAGACTCTTCACTGGTATCTTTTACCATGACAGGTAATGATGGACACTTTCAACTGAAAGGATTGGCGAATGGCGAATATCGTTTGCTGATTACCCACGTTAATTATTATAACAGCAATACCTATTTTACTATTACCGATAATAACAAAAATGCCGAAAGGGGCAATGTTTTGCTGAGTGATAAGACCAAAGTATTGGAAGAAGTTGTGCTGGCTAATGAAGCCCCGCCTGTTACACTCATCAATGATACAATACAATACAATGCCGGTTCGTTTAAAACACAACCCAATGCCACTGTTGAACAACTACTAAAGAAATTGCCCGGTTTAAAAGTAGAAAAGGATGGAACTATTAAAGCACAGGGAGAAAAAGTAACCAAGGTGCTGGTAGATGGCAAAGAATTTTTTGGCAACGACCCAAAGATTGCAACAAAAAATCTACCGGCTGATGCGGTAGATAAAGTGCAGGTGTATGATAAACAAAGTGACCAGGCCCAATTGACGGGGTTTGAAGACGGCAATTATGAAAAAACAATTAACCTGAAACTAAAGAAAGACAAAAAGAAAGGGATGTTTGGGAAAGTGAATGCAGGTGCCGGAAATAAAGAACGCTACGAAGGAAAGTTCAATGTAAATTCTTTTAAAGGGGCAAGACAGTTTTCTGCTATCGGCATGGGAAACAATACTAATGCAGAAGGCTGTTCTTTTATGGACATTCTGAATTTTACCGGAGAACTGGCAAGGATGCAAAGGGGCGGCGGCGGTAATATTAATATCAATATGTCTGGTGATGAAGCTGCGGCCATGGGAATAAACCCCGGTGGTAGAAATAGCGGCATCAATACTTCCTGGGGTGGCGGATTGAATTATAATAATATCATTGGCACCAAACTGGATTTTCAGAGCAACTATTTTTATAATCGTTTCAACCCGAATTCAGAAAGCCATATACAGCGGCAATACTTTTTACCAGACTCTTCTTATTTCTACAATCAGAATTCTTTTACTGATAACCTGAGCAACAGTCATCGGTTTAACCTGAATACATTGTACCAGATTGATTCGATGAATTCTATCCGCTTTACTCCATCATTCAGTTACCAGAAAACAAATAACCGGTCACTGACAGATTATCAAACTTTGTCAGAAGACAAAATACTGGCCAATGAAGGCTTCAGCAATACCACTTCTGCCAGCGAAGGATATAACTTCCGTAATGATATTATCTGGCGGAAAAAATTTGCCAGAAAAGGAAGAACATTTTCGCTGTCACTACAGACCAGCCTTAATGAAAGCGATGGCGAAGGCAGCCTTTCTTCTATAAATAACTTTTACAGGCCTGATGGAACAGTGCTGAGAAAAGATACACTGAACCAAAAAAGCACTACCCTCGGCGACCTCCGGGGATATAATACAAAAGCAGTTTACACAGAACCAATCTGGAAAAAATCGTTGCTGGAATTAAGTGTTAGTAAAAGCAATACCATCAGTACTTCGCAGAAAGAGACATTTGATTTTAATAAAGGCAATGGAAAATATGATCAGCTGAATAACAAACTCACTAACGATTTTGAAAATACGTATGGTTTTATCAATGCCGGTATCCGTATGCGGACACAAAAGAAAAAATTCAGCTATGCTTTTGGTGCTAACTGGCAACAAGCTGAACTGGAAGGGAAAATAATCAGCGGCAATAAAGATTCGCTGATAAGTAAAATGTTCAAAAATATTTTACCTAACGCAAGATTTCAATATAATATTACACGGTTCAAAACTTTTTCGCTGACATACACTACAAATACCAACCAGCCGAATATGTCACAGTTGCAACCTGTGCCGGACAACAGTAATTCATTGAATATAAAAGAAGGTAATCCTGATTTGAAACAGGAATTTAATCATAATGTGCAGGCTAACCTTAATTTAATCAGTCCGTATAAAAACAAAAACCTTTTCTTCTATATGACAATGCAGGCGACCAGGAATAAAATAGTGAACAGTGATTCAGTGAACCTGCAAACAGGAGTAAGAAAGACAAAACCTGTAAATGTAGACGGTATTTACAACCTGAATACAAACATCAGCTATAGCATACCGGTTCGGTTTTTAAAAGGAAGTGTGGAGCTAAGCAGTGGTATTGGTCAAAGAAGGGGGAAGCAGTTGATAAATACATCCACGGGTGGTATAGATACCAATACAATTAATACAGTAACCGTTGGACCGGATGTGCGGTTTGATATTAACCCAACCGATAAATTAAATATCGGATTTGGGGCAGGGTTTAATTATAACAAAACAAAATACTCGCTGCAATCAGCATTGAACACTAATTTTCTTTCACAGGAATATAATGCCTCGCTGGATTGGGAAATGCCGAAAGGGTTTTTCTTTGCTACTGATTTTGCCTACATTATTAACAGCCAGCGGGCAGCAGGATTTAATACCAAAGTGCCGCTGTGGAATGCCAGTATCAGTAAACAGGTGTTGAAGTTCAACCGGGGCGAACTGAAGTTCAGCGCCAGGGATTTGCTGAATAAAAATATCGGCATCAGCCGTAACACAAACAATAATTATATTGAAGACAGCAAGGTGCTGACGCTGCGCCGGTTCTTTTTACTCAGCTTTACATATAGTTTGAGTAAAACAGGATTGAATAATGCCGGTGGCGGACACGGTGGGATGAGGATGATAACGAGATGATAACTCACCATGTAAACAGTTATTACAAACTAACTGCAATTGAAGACACAACAAATGAATTATTCTTTGTAACGTTATTGCCTTTTTTAAAAACAGCATCCTTACTGCTAAAACCTCTTCCCTCCATCCGCACCAACACATTTTTAACAGGAGCATAATCAATATTCAACGAATAGCCCGTTATTTGAAAACCATTTGAAGTACCCGTAGAAATAATAACGCCATTCTTATCATTATAATATTCTGCCCTTCCGGCGATGGCCCATTTATTATTGATAGTATATTTTAAAATTCCCACCGGGGCATACCAGATATTGTTACTGTTTGCATTCGGAACCTTCTCTTCTGTGCCGATATCAAAGCCAAGTGTCAGTTCAACTTTATCGCTGAAGGAAAAAACGCCATAGATATTATGAAAGAACCTTGAGAGCCTTGCACTATCAGGTTTGTCTGTGCCGATAAACGTACTGTAGTTCAGCAACACTTTATCAGATGGTTTAAATTGCAGTTGTGTACCCCAACTCATCAAGGAATTACCACTTAGTCTTGTTATCCGTTGCCATCCGTTTAACGCCATACCGCTGATTGTCCATTTACCATTATCAGTTATGTAAGTTAGTTTTGCCCCGGCTTCAAAGTAAGGGCTGTTTTCAGCTAATATACTTCTTGTTAATGTGCGGCAATCTTTGCTGACAGCACTTTCAAAACCGATATGCGAAGGAAGTATGCCAGCATCTAACCATAGGTTTTTCTTTTTGCTTAGCCTGACACCTACATTGCCTTCAAAAACATTTTTAAGCACACCGGGTTCGGCGGTGTAGTTGGCATTTATATAAGTGCCGGCGGCAATAGCAAGATTAGCTCTTACTTTTTCCGTTGCATAAGCTGCTTTTACAAAACCGAGGTTCAGGTTAAACTCATTGTGCCGGTTATGACTGTAAATAAAACCGGGACGATTGCCATCGGCGGGTTTATTAAAATCATATTGGTAATAAATTTCTGCATAGCCTGAAATGGAAAGAGAGCTTTTATTACTGTTGTCTTGTCCGGCAGCAGCAATAGCAATGATATGCAGGTAAAGGAGGATGGAAATACGTTTCATTTTACAAAATTAATTTAATTATTTGCTCTTGTCAGTTCAACATGCTGCACCGGGTGATACACCAGCGGAATATCTTCCACCACCACATCGCTTTTATCAAGGCCAAATGCTTTTTCATCACTTTGCCCAAGACCTTTTAGAAAGAAATACGAATTAAGCAGCAGGCCATCTTTCAAGGCAAATTCGTTCTCAACCGACAGGAATTTTTCAATGACGATGAATTTAAAATCAGGTTGTGTATTGTATTTCGTAGAACCATCGGGGCGGATATGCAGATTTAGTTCTTTTTTATTGACCAGGTCCTGTACTATCTTCTTAAAATACAATTCTGTTTTGGGTTGAATACGGAAACCAGCATTGATAGTCACCTTTATCACTTTATCATCAAGCAGTTCAGATACATCATAAGATAATGTGTAAGGTTGTTCTGTCCGGTTAATATGTACAAACCAATATACATCTGCCCGTTTGGGCTTTTTAGCAAAAATGGAATTGATAATTTTTTCTTCCACCTGGTGGCGATTGTTCGCTTTTGTCAGGTAGATAAGATGTGTAGAGAATTTAGGAATATTATCATCTTCACTTAACTCCTTTATTATGGGTGCATATTTACCGAGGTCAACAAACTTGGTAAACTTATTATTGATTTTTCTGGCATAGTACCATACGTACATTACCATAAAGATGAACAGCTCAAAGAACAGGAACATCCACCGTTCTTTTATCTTGGCTACATTGGCAATGAAAAAAGACGTTTCAACCGTAGCAAATAAAATAAGAATGGCAATTACAAACCACTTTTTCCATTTTAGCTTATAAATAAGATAATAACTCAGCAAAATAGTTGTCATCATCATTGTAATAGTAATAGAAAAACCATAAGCGGCTTCCATATGGGTGGAGCTTCTGAAATATACTATCATCAATACACAACCAATCCATAAAATGGTGTTGACGCTTGGTATGTATATCTGTCCCTTCAAGTTCGATGGTTGACGAACCATTACCCGTGGCCAGAAATTCAGGTTCATGGCTTCGCTTATCAATGTGTAAGAACCGCTGATAAGAGCCTGCGATGCAATGATGGTGGCGGCAGTAGCAATGATGATACCGGCAATTAAAAACCAGTGCGGCATTATTTCAAAAAAGGGATTGCGGCCTTCCAGCAAGGGCTGTCCTTGGTGCATTATCCAGGCGGCTTGTCCGAGGTAATTAACCACTAAACAAATTTTTACAAAAGCCCAGGTGATGCGGATGTTTTTTCTGCCGCAGTGGCCAAGGTCGGAGTACAATGCTTCAGCACCGGTGGTACAAAGAAATACGGCACCGAGCAACCAAAATCCACCGGGATACCTTGCCAGTAATTCGTAAGCATAGTAGGGGTTTAATGATTTTAATATTTCAGGATGATGCGTAATCTGGCTGAAGCCCAAAACGAATAGCATGGTGAACCAGATAACCATTGCCGGCCCGAATATGCGACCTACTTTTTGTGTGCCAAACCGCTGAAAGAAAAATAGGAATGAAAGGATAACAATGACAATGGGAACAGTTGGAAGATTTGGAACAATCGCTTCCAACCCTTCAACAGCAGAGGCAACAGAGATGGGTGGTGTGATAATACCATCCGCTAATAAAGTTGTTGCACCAAGTATCGCAGGGAAGACTAATTTTTTTCCATAGCGGCGTACTAGTGCATACAAAGAGAAAATACCGCCTTCGCCATCGTTATCTGCTTTTAGTGTAAGCCAGATATATTTTACTGTGGTTTGCAATACCAATGTCCAGAAGACACAGGAAACACCACCGAGCACCAGCACTTCATCAATCTGTTTTTCACCTACAATTGCTTTTAATACATACAACGGACTGGTTCCAATATCCCCGTATATAATTCCTAAGGCTACGAGCAATGAGGCAATAGTTATCCTGTTCGAATGAATGCTATTCGATTTCATCTTGCAAAATTTTATGTGTGGATGATTATTCTTTGGCGATAAACCGGTAACCAACCCCCGACTCAGTAATGATGTGAGCTGGTCGGTTAGAGTCTGTTTCTATTTTTTTTCTTAGTTGTGCAATGAAAACTCTTAAATATTGTGACTGGTTGATATAGCCCGGACCCCACACTTCTCTCAGTAAATATTGATGTGTTAACACTTTTCCTTCCTGTTGTGCAAAAAGACTGAGGAGTTTATATTCGGTAGCAGTGAGTTTTATCAACTCATTATTTTTCTTTACAGTTCTTGCGGCCAGGTCTATCTGCATTTCGCCACAATCAATTACCGGATTATTATCTTCTGCTAATGTACTGCGCAGGGCAGAACGGATGCGGGCCAGCAGCTCCCCTGTGCGAAATGGTTTTACCAGGTAATCATTAGCACCGTTATCTAAAGCACTCACAATATCATCTTCACCGCTTTGGGCAGAAAGAATAAGTATTGGTTTGGTGTACCACTCTCTCAACTTCTTTAAAACTGTATGACCACTCTCATCCGGCAATCCCAAATCCAGGAGTATTAAATCAGGTGGATGACTGGCAGCTATCCGCAAACCTTCCTTGGCAGAGTCAGTAGATTCTACATTGAAGTTGTTGCTCTCCAGCGTAATTTCCAGCAGCCGCCGAATCTGTACTTCATCATCTATTACTAATATTGCTGCGTTATTCATTTTTCAGGTTGTTTATATATGATGTTTCCGCAGGAATTTCAATAGTGAACCGGGCACCATGTGGCACATTCTCTAAAACAATTGTCCCGTTATGTGCTTCCACAAAACCTTTAACAATAGAAAGCCCCAAACCAGTGCCACTGGTCTTTGAATTATTTAAACGATAGAATTTATCAAAAACCCGTTCTAGTTCTGCTTGTGGAAACCCTGGCCCCCGGTCTTCAATAGTTAATGATAAATAGTTGCTTTCTTTTTTTACTTCACTATGCTCTTCTGTTACGGTATCAAGTTTGTAAACTTTTTCTGCATTATTTTTAGCCGAAATAAATATATCAGCATACTCCGGTGTGTATATCGAGGCATTATATAATAGATTATACAATACCTGCTCCATCAAACCGTAATCTAATTTATACAATGGAATATTTTCTTCGATGCTGATAGCAACTTTATGATTTTTTAGTTGCTGCTCCAACCGGGTCATAACTGCATAGATTAACTCATTAATATCACACCAATCTTTTTTAAGTTGGATAAAGCCAGACTCAAGACGTGACATACTCAATAAATTTTCCACCTGTTGATTTAGCCGCAGGGCTGCAACAGAAATATTCTCTGCCAGTTCTTTTCTGTTAGCATCAGACAGATTTGATTGTACTGCCAGCAGGTTATCTGCAGCACCTACTATGGTTGCAATCGGTGTTTTCAATTCATGTGATAATGAGTTCAACAGTGTATTGTAAAGCTTTACCGTCTTTGCTTTTTCTTCTTTTTCCCGCACCTGTTTTTCAATTTTTCTTATCCTGTTGGTAAGCACCGCATTGATTAAAGCAATAACGAAGTACATAAAAAACAGCAGCCTATCTTCTGCCGAACCAATGTGAAAAGTGAATTTTGGGGCAATAAAAAGGAAATTCCAGATAAGGGCACTTAATAAAGCTGCTATCAATACCGGAAGTATATCAAACACTATTGCAATTAATGAAACAGTAAGGAGCAGAACAAAAGCAACAACTTTGTACCCGATGTGGTCTGCAAGAAAATAGCAACCAGCAGATACCAGTAGTACCAAACCGATACTGATAAGAAATTGTTTTAATTGACTGCTTTTGGAAAGTTGACGGATCATGTTATAAACAATAGTACACAAAGGTAATCCCGCCTTTATAAGTAAAGTGTAAAATAAGGTAACCGCCGTGTAAAGATTTTATAAAGAAAAGTTCATGGACATTGCTAAAACAGTTGTTTTACCTTTTTCAGATACTCCATACTCTTCTTCTCCGCTTTTGCCTGCAATTGAACTTCAGTTGTAAATAATTTTCTTCTCAGCATCCTGTAAACACTCACCGTATTATCCAATGCTTTAAGAATAGACGCCCGGTTGTATTGGGCAATAGTGATTTTCAGATTTTCCAAATCAGATAAATTCAATTCAGTTTCCACTTTTCGCAAACCTCTTGGTAATTTTTTATTTTTTACCTGCATTAAAGGCGATAGCACCGTCATCCGGAGGAAGGAAAGAAAATCAAAAGCTTCCAGCAATTCGCCACGGCCGATTTTAAGACAGGCATAATGCACCCATGTCCACATGCGGTCTTCTATCCATTGATAATCCAAGTGTGGCCATTCTGCTTTGGTGGAGTTAATAATATCTGTTAACTGGTTGTTTCGTTCAAAAAGTACTACCGGATTTTCAATTCTTTGTTGAAACTCAGGCAGGGTTAAAAATTTTATATCAACATGCAGCAAAGGATTATCGTATAAACAAATTAATACTCTTGGCTCACCCACATGTTCACCGGTGAAACCCGAAATAAATTCACCAAAGCTGCGGGCATAGTCCAGCATCTTTTCTTTGTCTCCGGCTATTTTCTTTTTGGTAATAAGAATGAGGTCGAGGTCAGAATACTCATCCAGCTCGTTGGTGATAAACGAACCAGCAGCGGCAAGACCGATTACGTTTGCATCTTTTTTTATTATTTCAACAACACTGCCGGCAAATTCATTCTGTATCATATTTAAAGATAAAAATTGCTCAAAGCATAACCAATAAAAAAACCTTCCGGTTATTGGAAGGTTTTTTATCATTAAGACTTCATATTTAATTAATCCGTATTTGCCGGTTACCGCCCTGGTTATTTTCCTGCATTTCTTTCATCATCTTATCTCTTTCCTTTTTAAATTCTTCGGGTGTATAATGTTTCTTTCCGGTCGGTTCTTTTATAGCGGCTAAATCAGCTTTTTCAGAGAGGCCGGTTGCTTTATAAGTTTGAGTGCCGTTTTTTATATCCATTTCTAAAATTAATCCTGGTAGCTGGCCCTGGTATTCACCGGGCCCGGCAGAAACGGGGATACTGGTAGTAAACCATGCTACGATATTAGAGGTATCTTCTATTTCTTTCCGATCCATTTTTCCATCATTCATGGTCATCATTGTCCGTTTTACAATACTGGTGGCTGTGGCTTTCATGCAGGCAAAATTGAAAATAGTTTTTGTTTCACCTGTCATTTTCCATTTTAATGAACGGATGCTGTCATCTACAATAAATGTTTTATCAAACAACTCTCTTTTTTCTACTTTCTTTCCTGTCTCAAAATTATTGTACAATACATCATTGCTTCCGGCCACCACCATTCTTATCTGTACTCCTTCACCACCTGCTGTATGATCATCTTCGGGTTCCTGTTCTGATGCCTTCCATAATGAAGTATTATTACCAAAGGTGAGTACAAAGTTATCTTTCCGGGTTTGGGGCATATCGTTTTCCACGCCGTTAATGTTGAACCTGGCCCGCATCTGGCTTACCCGTTCGTAGCTTACGGTTCCTTGTTTCTGCTGTGCCTGTAACTGGCTGAGTGATAAAACAAGCCCTGCAGCAATCAATATTTTTTTCATGATGATTTTATTTTAATCCAAAGCTATTAAAGCAGTGCCGCAAGTTAAGTTAAACCACCTTTCTTTAAGGTTAATAAAGGTTAAAGCCATTCCGGATGCCGGGAGCAAATAGCTAAATTTGTTTATCAATGAAGCGGAGAAAAATTATACCCGATCCTTTTTTAATGGTGATTTCCATTTTAGGCATTGCTGCTTTTCAGTTTTACTGGCTGCAACAGAACTATGCCCGTGAAAAAAAGACACTTACCATAAAATCGGAAGTTGCTTTCCGGGAAACCATTATGCAACTACAGGTGGCTAAATTAAAATTAGACGGTGTGGAATGGAATGGAAAAGACAGCAGCAACGGCAGGATGAAGATTGTAATGCATGACGGTAACGGGGAACAGATAAACGTTCGCTTCAAACCCAAAGAAGAAATTGTTTCTACCATCAATGTTATCAGGAACAAGTTGAAAGATTCATTGAAAATGAGAACGGATATAAAATCCGGGATGGTGATTACTATGAACCAATCATCCGTAAGCCCGGGTAACGACTCATTAAAAATTCAAAAAGAAATTGCCGGACCCTTACAAAGAGGCGGTCATATTTTTAATTTACTGTACGGAGTCGACTCTTTGCAGGATTCGTTGCGGCTGTCTGAGATTGATTCGGCATATACAAAAGCATTGAAAGTGGAAAAACTAAACATTCCTTTTTCCATAATAGCAGACAGTACAGGCACTTCACATGAATCAGCATTTAATGAAGTAATAGTTGGGTTGGCTCATCCGGTTACCTATAAACTGCAATTGGGGAATACATTTCCTTACCTGCTAAAACAAATTGCACAACCAATTTTATTTTCCATCTTGCTGCTTGGCATTACTATTTTATCATTTGTATTACTGTATAAAAACCTGCTTCGCCAACGAAAACTGGCGGATGTAAAGAATGAATTTATCAGTAATATTACCCATGAATTAAAAACACCTATCGCAACTGTAAGTGTAGCCATTGAGGCGCTAAAAAATTTCAATGTTATTGATGACCCGGGACGGACAAAAGAATACCTCGATATTTCTCATAATGAATTACAACGATTGGGTTTGCTTGTAGATAAAGTGTTGAAACTTTCTATGTTTGAAAAGAAAGAAGTGGAACTGAAATATGAAACAATGAACCTGAAAGGGGTGGTTGATGAAGTAGTATCGTCTTTAAAATTGCAACTTGAAAAATACAGGGCAAAAGTGTCTGTTACCAGCGAAGGAGATTTAATGATACAAGGCGACCGCCTGCACCTGTTGAGTGTGGTTTTCAATCTTATTGATAATGCAATAAAATACAGTAAAGAAGAACCATCTGTTCATATTGATATGAAAGAAAAAGAAAGGAATGTGGTATTGACTATTACTGATAATGGTATTGGCATTGCAACAGAATACAAAGACAAAATATTTGATAAATTCTTCCGGATACCACATGGAGATACTCATAATGCAAAAGGTTATGGTTTGGGATTAAGTTATGCAGCACAGGTAATTCAAAAACACAACGGAACAATTGAAGTGGAAAGCCAACCAGGTATTGGAACAAAATTTACTATCACACTTCCAAAGACAATAGCATGAGCAAGATAAAAGTTTTTTATGTGGAAGATGAACTGTTCCTTGGTAAAATAGTAAAGGAAAGTCTGGAAAGCCGGGGCTTTGAAGTTATTATGGAAAGCGATGGGGCAAAAGCAACAGATCTTTTTAAAAAAACAAAACCTGATATCTGTGTACTTGACATTATGCTGCCGAATAAAGATGGGTTCACCATTGCCGATGAAATCCGGGATCTGGATGAAGAAGTCCCTATTATTTTTTTAACAGCAAAAATACAAACAGAAGATGTGGTAAAAGGGTTTTCTATTGGTGGTAATGATTATATCCGAAAGCCATTCAGCATGGAAGAGCTGATTGTCCGTATTCAAAACCTTTTACGTACTAAAACAGAGGGGGTACAAAAGATAAGCGGTGGATCGGCTACTATTGGTAAATATAATTTTCAACTGAACCGGCAATTGCTCAGTAATGGAAAAGAAGAACGAAAGCTTTCTTTCCGGGAAAGTGAATTGCTGAAACTGTTGTATGAAAACCGATCGGCAATTATTGATCGCAAAGACATCCTGAATCTGCTCTGGGGGAACGACTCCTTCTTTAACAGCCGTAACCTTGATGTTTATATCACCAAACTCCGCAGCTACCTGAAGGAAGATCCCTCGCTGGAAATAATAACTATCAAGGGAGTGGGCTACCGCTTTGTAACAGGATAAATTCCTGTTGTTATTATTGATTTCTGCAACTTATTGACATTTTCAACCAGTTTTACTTTTTTGGCATAGGATTATTATCATAAGGGAAAGCAGAACTATGATAAATAAGGTCAAAAGGATGTCCACTACCAAAAAAGTACTGATTGGATTATTGATATTCATAGTTATAAGCGGGGTAACTCTTCAAATTTTCATTACCAGATACCTGCCTTCTTTAGTTAAAGAAAGGTTGTCTGATATAATTGTAAGGGGGTCAGATAGCTTGTATAAGTTTGAAGTGGGGAAATTTGACCTCGGTTTTTGGGGTGGCACAATTGGTATTACCGATTTGCGTATTACTATTGATAGCACGAGGTATAAAAAAATGAATGAAGAAAAGAAGCTTCCGCCGCTGACCTTCGAACTTATTTTGCCAAAAGCAAAAGTTGAAGGCATTAATATAAAAGCCCTTATTTTCTCTAAAAGGATAGATGTCCGGCAAATCAGTTTTACATCGGCAGAAGTAAAGCTGGCCCGTCATTTTAAAACAACCGAAACAACAAACATCGAAGACGTACCATTGTGGAAACTGATACAACCACAAATTCGCTCAATAACAGTCAATAATATTATCTGTGCCGGTTTAAAAATAAACTATAAAAATGTTGATAGTGCGGCAGGGTTTCATTGGCAATTCGATAAAAGCAATATCCTGTTTTCAGATATTCAAGTTGATAGCACATCTGCCAGTGATAGCAACCGTCTTCTTTTTGCTAAAAATATAATACTTACCGCTGCTGATATTAAAATGAAAACACCGGATGGATTGTATAATCTGCAGGTAAAAGAAATTGTTTATACCTCAGCAGCAAAGTCAATGGAAGTAAAGGATTTTAATTTTACCCAGGCTATCAATAACCAGGGGTTTATTAATCATTTTGGTTTTCAGCATGAGATATATACATTAAAAATGCCGTCTGTTCTTTTCAAAAATTTTAAGCTGCCGGGATGGATAAATAATAATAAACTTTTAATCGATACCATCGAGTTGGCTTCTCCTGCCGTAGCTATTTACCTGGATCGCCATGCAAAACCTTTTACTGGCAGTAAAAAAGGAAAATATCCACACCAGTTATTACAAAAAGCACCCTTTGCAATAACTGTAAAAAGAATAAAAGCAAAGAATGCTTCAGTTATTTATACTGAAACGAACAACCTGAATAATCTGACGGGCAAAGTAGTTTTTTCTTCGCTAAGTGGCGTTATTGATAATATTACCAATGATCCGTCAGCCATAAAAAAATCAGCGGAGTGTATTGTCGATATACGAGGTGGTGTAATGAAGACAGGAAAAATTCATACTATATTCAAATTCAGCCTGGCTGATAAAAATGGGGGATTCAACGTAAACTCCACGATTACCGATCTGGATGCTAATCAAATGAAGCCTCTTTTTATAGCTATGACTTCTGTAGAAATACAATCGTTCAATGTGAAAAGGATCGACTACAGTATTAGCGGCAACGAAAATTCCGGAACAGGTGCATTGGCTATGCAATATGATAATATGGACATTCTAGTGAATAAAGTAGAAGCGGATAAATCATTAAATAAAAAAGGAGTGTTATCTTTTTTTGCTAACAGGCTGCTGATTTATAAAGAAAATCCGAAAGAAGGAGAAGAAGAAAGAAAAGCCAGTAATATCGTGGTACAACGTGACGCAAGCCGATCATTCTTTAACCTGGTATGGAAAACAATGTTTAGTTCTGCCGGAGAAATTGTGCTGAGGCCGCTTGCCCAGCGTAAAATTGAAAAAAGAAAACAACGGCAATAGGAAAGCGGTGCAAAATAATCAACTACAAAAAAAAATAAGCATCTTCGGTCTTTAGAAAAGACTATGCCAGTTACTTATACCGCCCCCCGCATTTTTACAGGTGATGCATGGTTGATTAATCATGCAGTGATGATAGAAAATGGATTAATCAGTTCAATGCTTCCGGTATCATCATTAACTTCTTCTCAACTGGTTCATTCATTTGATGAATGCATCATCGCACCGGCATTTATTGATTTGCAGATATATGGTGCTTATGGAAAATTGCTGGCCACCTATCCCGAAGCGGATTCATTATTTAAGCTAAAAGAATATTGTGAAAAAGGTGGTGCTGCATTTTGTATGCCCACTGTTGCCACCAATAAGTATGAAGTATTTTATAAAGCTATTGATGCTGTAAAAGAGTATTGGAATAAAAATGGTGAAGGTATTCTTGGTTTGCATCTGGAAGGCCCATGGATTAACCCGGTAAAAAGAGGGGCACATATTGAATCATTAATTCATTCGCCAACTATACCACAGGCTGAAGAACTATTGAATTACGGAAAAGGGATAATTAAAATAATAACATTGGCACCGGAAGTGTGCAGCAAAGAAATTATTGATCTCATTCTCTCACATAATATTATTATCTCTGCCGGGCATAGTAATGCCACATACAACGAAGCGAAAACAGGTTTTGCAAATGGCATTACTGCTGTTACACATTTATATAATGCGATGAGCCCGTTGCAACACCGGCAGCCGGGATTGGTGGGAGCTGCTATGGATGATAATGCAGTAATGGCCAGCATCATTCCCGATGGGCATCATGTGGACTATGCAGCTGTTCGCATTGCCAAACAGGTAATGAAGGAAAGATTGTTTGTGATCACCGATGCGGTAACAACCAATACAGAAGGTTATTATCAGCATGCAACAGCGGGAGATAAATATGAATCGGATGGCATTCTCAGCGGATCGGCGTTATTGATGAACAAAGCTGTAAAAAACCTTGTTGACAATGCCGGTATAGATCTGGCCGAAGCCCTCCGCATGTGCAGCCTGTACCCGGCTAAACTGTTGAAAGCTGAAAATAAACTGGGGAAAATTGCTCCCGGATATCAACCGGCAATGACGGTGCTTAACAATGATTTAGAAGTGGTTGCATTACTACACCGTTAAGAATTACTTTTTTTATCAACCTATGGTGCAAGGGCCATTGCTTTCAGCAAAAACTTTTTTATCTTTTACCCCGTAATATTTTCAGCAACTATAAACCAACCAGCCAACATGAAAAAGTTTTTTGTAGTAACCGCTATCTGCATAGCACTGATCGCCACCACTTATTTTTCAGCCTGCAACAACAACAAATCGGAACCAACAGCAGCCGACAACCGGGATTCAATTAAAAAAGTTTTAGAAAAAGGTGAATACCTCGCCAATAATGTGGCATTATGTATTCACTGCCATAGCCAGGCAGATGATACCAAATTCTCAGGTCCGCTTACTCCCGGAACGGAAGGGGGCGGTGGATATGCATTTACTCCCGGTCATGGTGTTCCCGGAACTGTGTTTGGACGCAACATTACCCCTGATGCAGAAACAGGTATTGGCAACTGGACAGATGATGAAGTGCTAAGGGCTGTGACACAGGGGATCAGTAAAAATGGAGACACCTTGTTTCCCCTGATGCCTTACTATACATATAACCACATGCCAAAAGAAGATCTGCTGAGTGTGATTGCCTATATCAGAACATTAAAGCCGATAAAAAATAAAGTGCAGCCACGCCAGTTAATGGCGCCTATTTCAGCGTTCTATAATTCTGCAGGATTACAACCTTCTATAGATGATAATAAACGACCACCAGAAACGGATAAAGTAGCCTATGGCGGATACCTTACTGCCTTTGCAAGTTGTGCAAACTGCCATACACCAATGACACCACAGGGTGATGATATGACCCGCAAGTTTGCAGGTGGCCACACATTTGATCTTGGAACATATAAAGTTACCTCTTCCAACCTTACATCAGACACGGCCACTGGCATTGGTAAATGGACAGAAGAAATGTTTTTAGCAAAGTTTATACCTTACCGGGATAAAAAGAAATACAACTATACAGCAGGTAAAGAAAATACCATTATGCCACTGAGTATGTATGCAGGAATGAAAGATGATGATCTGAAAGCTATTTATGCTTATATTAAAACGATAGCGCCTATTACTAATAAAGTGGAAAAATATCCGAAGTAAAAAGAAGTATATAAAATAGTGTATGCCGGCTTTGTAAAAGGAGCCGGCATTTTTTATTGATCGTTGAAGCTATCCCTGCTTAATGTTCCCGGCTGTGCATGGTCGCCTTCTTCAAAATCAAAATTAATAAAACGAATACCGGGCAGCTCTGTAAGGTTATACACCACACCTGCCAGGTACATGGTAGACCCGGTGCTGCCCATACGCTGGGTAAGAAAAGTGGCATCAGGAATTTTTATATACACCGTATCATTAGATGTTTTAATAAGATCAAGATGAACACTGCTGTCACTTGTATTGATAAAGGTAACAATAGATGCAGGGCTTAATGAATCAAGGTTTGTTGTTTCCACTTTTTTCATTTCCAGCTTTCCACTTGTGTCATTCAGGGTTGCCTGCCATATATAGTTGATAGTTACTGTTGCAGTATCGTTATCAGTTGCGGGCTGGTCTGCTTTATTGTTTCCGCAAGATGTAATAAGGAGAGAAACAAAAATCAGGATTAAAAACTGTTTCATTTTTTATTGGTATTTAGATATGACAGATCCATCAACTTCACATTTCGAAAATCTACCGGCTGGCCTTCGCTTTGCAACGCAATAAAACCACTGCTAAGCAATTTGCCATCCTGCTTGATAGCAGGATCAAACCGGTTCACCACGCCACCACCAATTTGTGGTTTGGAATATTGCAAAACGGTATCGCCATTAATAATATGTGTAACCAGCGAATCGCCCAGTACAATCAGTTCAGCCCTTACCCATTGTTCTCCATCGTATGTTTTAGAACTGGAAGTAACACAGTGCGACTCCGCTATTTTACCATTAATAACAATATTGGTGCCGGGAGAACACATATTGCCGGTTGACCGTGGTTTGCTATCACTCAGTCCACCGAGAAACTGCATTTCAACAGAGATAGGCCAATCCTGTTCTTTGGGCATGGAGTGGGGATCCTGTGAGTGAAACATAACACCACTGTTGCGCAATGTATAAGAAGGAGCACCTTTTTGTTGTTCACCAACAAAGCGGTATTCCATTTTTAAATGAAACCAGGAGAACGGTATTTTATGATAGAGATGACCAAACTGATCGTTAAAATCACCATACTGATCGTACCGCACTTTGATAATGCCATCTTCCACACGGAAGGTATTGC
This sequence comes from Chitinophagaceae bacterium, assembly GCA_031374245.1. Lineage (GTDB taxonomy): Bacteria > Bacteroidota > Bacteroidia > Chitinophagales > Chitinophagaceae > JJ008. Next base: position 30,387 of record JANMFO010000131.1, read on the forward strand.
CAAAATTTTCATTCACATCATGATGCTGGATTTTAACCATCCAGTCGTTAATATCTTTTCCGTTGAAAAGGGAAACCCAATGTTTGTTGCTTGTTGCTTTTTTTGGAGGATTGCAACTTGCAATAACAAGTAAGATAATGCTGAATGGAAAGAAATATTTCAATAGCTTTTTCAATGTTTAAAGCTATACTTTTTTTACAGCAAGAGTTGGGAAGGATGTTAAGAGGGTATAACGGGCAGGTACTTGCGATGACTGGGAAATAAACTTTCGTCTTCCCAGCTTTTACAACATATCCATATTAGCGGTATTTTTTTAGTTCTTTTGCCATCATTAAAGAATGCTTCAATGAATTTATGTTTTTCCAATCGCTATGTGCTATGATAATAAACTTTGGTTTTCGGCATTTTTTCTGAACTTTTTTCAGAGTAGATGCATATTCTTTTACATTTCCATCGTCTAAATAACCCAAATCTTTATCATCAGCACCTTTTATTAAGCAACCACCGTAGAGAATTTTTTCTTTTTTAAACCAGATTACAATATTGTCTTCAGTATGTCCTTGTCCGGGGTAATAAGTTTTAAAAGAATATTGTGCGACATTGAAGACAGTATCATTTGCCATTAAAAATTCAGCCCTTTTTTTATTATTCTTTTTACTTAATTCATCTGTAAGGACAGTAGTATAGGTTTTAATTCCCTGTTGCCTGTAATATTCAAGTCCGGCAGTTTTGTCGCTATGCCAATGTGTTGCAAAACACAATACCACAGTTTTGTTATGCTTTAATTTTATGCTGTCAAGCAATGGTTGAAATTGTGTTGTGTCCCAAGGGGTGTCAAACATAACAACACCATTGTTAGTAACAAGATACATCCCGTTTGCCGGTACCTGACTTTCCTGATATGTATTGTAAGTTGTATAAATATAAAAATCTCCTGTTAGATGGGAGATTTTAAGTTTCGTATTTTCTGCTTGTCCGAAAATATTGGTCAGAGAAAAAATTAATGCTATTGTCAAGATAATTGTCCGCATAAAGCTTCTGTAAATTATTTGGTAATGGTCTATAAAATTACCGCTAACGAGCAGGGTTATTTTTGAATTTATGTTTATTGAGGAAATAATTTTTATGCTGACCTATTTATTACTTCAGTGCTCTCCATTCTTCCCATTTAATTTGTCTCCCCGGATATGCAACTTTTTTGAATGGCCAATCCTTGGCAATCCATTGTTTAACGGAATTAAAAAGAATTGCATCAAGTCCTTTATCCGGTACACTGGCCCGCACCCACATCGTTATGCTTGCGTCATAATCACCCTTTGTTGTCGGATTAATATAAAGACATCCAATGACCTGACTTTCATCTAAACTAACTATGGTATAGGCAAAAGATCTTCTCCTTTGAAATTCTTTCTGATGCCATCCAAGATCAATCAGATCTTGCTCAAAGGTTAATTCTTTAGTTGGCCAGTCTGTTGATGCATACATTTTTTGCAAATGGTCAATGCTGGTCATAACAGCATCATAGTCTTTCACAACATCATTTACTGTCAACATTCTTGCCCTGAAATGTGCATTTTCCAAAGTATCGGGAATCTTAAAGTCAGACGGCACAAATGGCTTTGGCTGTGAAATAACAGTTTTTGAAATGCCAATCATTATTATGCAGATTAAAAAGAAAGTCTTATTTGTCATATTCATTAAGTTAAAAGTTTATTAGAACCGAAGATGGTTGTAAAACTTGCTGCTAACATTTGTATTGGGGTAATAACGGATACAGCTTCCTGTTGATTATCAATTCACATTTATACCAACCTGTTAAAGTGCTGCCGCAGCTGCTTCTTCTTTCTTCCACTCCTTATCCATCACAAAAGTTCCAAATGGAATGATAGAAGCAAGAAAAGCTTTTGCCATCCAGCCAATATTTTTTTTGTATTCTTCTTTTACCAGGTAAACCAATACCATAAACCCAACAAATAATAAACCGTGTAAGCCACCCACAACCGTAACGGCCATCGGCAGATTAGCAAAATATTTTAATGGCATTGCTATCAATAATAATACAAGAAATGAAACGCCTTCAGCAAATGCTACTTTTCTAAACCAGCTAAATGTTTTTTTCATAGAGTGTGTATTTTATCTCGTAACTAGTAACTCATGGCTCGGAGCTTAGTAATTTATCACCTGTTCTTCAATAGCCTGTGGTATTTCTCTCCACTCATATTGCTGGTTGCGCAGTTGTGGTTCAAAACCTGCTTCACGAATTGCTTCCTGTATAGATTTATAGGTAAAGCGATGTGGAGCACCGGCAGCACTCACTACATTTTCTTCCAGCATAATAGAACCAAAATCATTGGCACCTGCATGTAAACAAATAGAAGCTGTTTGTTTACCCACCGTTAACCAACTGGCCTGTATGTTTTTTACATTCGGTAGCATGATGCGGCTAAGGGCTATCATGCGGATATATTCTTCCGGCGTAGTTAAGTTATGTACACCACGGATTTTTGCCAGCAGTGTATCTACATCCTGGAAAGTCCAGGGGATAAATGCAAGAAACCCTTTAGCATCATCCGGCTTACGGCTTTGCACTTCTCTTATTTTTACTAAGTGTTCAAAACGTTCTTCAATTGTTTCCACATGGCCAAACATCATGGTGGCACTGGTGGTAATATTTAATTTATGTGCTTCATGCATTACATCCAACCACTCCTGCGCACCGCATTTTCCTTTGCTGATTAAACGCCGCACCCTGTCAATCAAAATTTCTGCACCTGCACCCGGTAATGAATCCATACCGGCTGCTTTCAATGCCGTTAACACTTCACGGTGAGTTGATTTTTCCAGCTTGGTAATATGTGCCACTTCAGGCGGCCCGAGTGTATGCAACTTAATGGCTGGATATTCTCTTTTTATCTGGCTGAAGGTGTCAACATAGTATTGCAAACCTAAATCAGGATGATGACCGCCTTGTAACAATAACTGGTCACCGCCCCATTTCAACGTTTCTTCTATCTTTTTCCGGTAGGTTGGCATATCGGTAATGTATGCTTCGGCATGGCCGGGTATGCGATAAAAATTGCAAAACTTGCAATTGGCAATACACACATTGGTGGTGTTTACATTCCGGTCTATCTGCCAGGTTACTTTGCCGTGCGGCACTTGTTTTTTCCGTAGTTCATCGGCGATAAACATCAGGTCCGCCAGCGGGGCATGATGATAGAGATAAACTCCTTCTTCTACAGATAAAAAGCCAAAGGAAGAGGCTTTATCATATAAATCGTTTAACTGCATATTTTTTGTTTCCCACAGCACACTAAGAAAAAAATAACAAACCCTTTGCGTCCTTCGTGGCTTTGTGGGATATGTTTTAGCCACGAAGGTACATTCCAATAACAGAAAATAGGTTGAACGGTTTTGAATAAACCTTGTATTAGAGTAAATTTATATAAATGGCAGGTTGTATTGCATCAATTTGAATACAATGCTTGTCATAGAGCTTGAACGGGAGCAACTTGTAGAATCTGGCTTCCGATAACATTAACGAAATGAAGAAATTGTTCTATTGCTTTACCATCAGCCTTTTATTGCTTTCGGGCAATCCTTTGGCTGCACAGGAAGAGTTTATTGAGCCGCCATCCCGCCACCTGGCTACTATGCCTTTTGTACAACTAACGGGTGGCATTATTATTATGCAGGCACAGCTTGCCAATTTTCCGGATACACTCAGTTTTATATTAGATACAGGCAGCAGTGGTATTTCACTCGATTCCACTACGGTTGATTACTTTGGGGTAAAAGCAACACCCAGTGAAAGAACAATACGGGGCATTGCAGGCATTCGTAAAGTGAGTTTTCTTTATAATCAGCAATTACATTTTCCGGGCATGACTGTAAGCAATCTCGATTTTCACATCAATGATTATTCCATTCTTACCGCTGTGTATGGCGAGCGGATAGATGGCATTATTGGTTATTCCATACTAAGCCGCTATATCATAAAAATAAATTATGATAATATGCTGATCTCATTCTGGACCAAGGGCACTATCCGGTATCCCCGGGGAGGGTATCTGTTAAAACCGGCGATCAATCAACTGGTTTCACAACTATTAAGGGTAAAAGATGATAAAGCTTTTACCACAAGATTCTTATATGATATGGGGGCGGGTCTTTGTATGCTACTAACGAAGGATTTTATTAAAGACAGTACTTTGTTAAAACGGAAAAGAAAAAAATATATCAAGGAAGGGGAAGGCCTGGGAGGAAAAATTGATATGGAACTAACCGTGATAACAGAAGTAAAACTGGGACCGTACCGATTCAGAAATGTACCCATCTATATATTTGATGATGTGAACAATGTTACCTCTTATCCCTATATGGGCGGATTGATTGGCAATGATATTTTGCGCCGGTTCAATGTAACATTAAATTATGCGCAGGGGGATATACATCTTATGCCTAACACACACTACGATGAAAAATTTGATTATTCGTATTCCGGAGTGGAACTGTACCTGATAGAAGGAATTATTCTCATTGGCGATGTGGCAAAAGGGTCGCCGGGTGAAGCAGCTGGTATAAAGGAAGGCGATATCCTGATAGCAGTGAATAAAAATTTTACACAAAACCTGAACCAGTATAAACTAGAACTGCAAAAGCCCAATGATAAAGTAACATTGCTAGTCCGCCGGAATGGGGAACTGAAAGAAATAACGTTAAAAGTGAAAAGCATTCTTTGATTTTTAACTGGTTTACAAAATTACTGCAGGCTCCTAAAGCCATATTTTCAATACTTTTACGCCTCACTTTGAAATTTTGATAAGTAGCTGTATTTGCAACCTTATCTTTTCAATAATGTTATAACTATATGATTCAATTTGAAAAATTTACACTTGCCAATGGTCTTCGGGTTATTGTTCATCAGGATTTGAGTACGCCGACGGCCGTCATGAATATCATGTATGATGTGGGTGCAAGAGATGAAGATCCTGAAAAAACAGGCTTTGCTCATTTATTTGAACACCTGATGTTTGGCGGCTCTGTCAACGTTCCGAATTATGATGAACCATTGCAAATGGCTGGCGGAGAAAATAATGCTTACACTACCAACGACCTCACTAATTATTATATACAACTACCGGCAGAAAACCTGGAAACAGCTTTTTGGCTGGAGAGTGATCGTATGCTATCCCTGGCATTCGGAGAAAAAAGCCTGGAAACGCAACGTAAAGTAGTGTGTGAAGAATTTAAGGAACACTACCTCACCAAACCGTATGGTGATGTATGGCATAAGATGAGAGAGCTGGCGTATAAAAAACATCCATACCGGTGGATGACTATTGGTAAAGAATTAGCACATATAGAAAATGCGACACTCGAAGATGTAAAGCATTTCTTCTTTAAACATTACAGGCCTGTTAATGCGGTACTGGTGGTAGCAGGAAATGTAACGGTGGAAAAAGTAAAAGCATTAGCTGAAAAATGGTTTGGTGAAATTCCGGCTGGTGAACAATACAAACGGAACCTGCCGCAGGAGCCCGGGCAAACAGAGGGAAGGAAACTGGAAATAAAAGCGAATGTGCCATTGGATGCATTTTACAAATGCTGGCACATGCCGGGCCGGCTCGACAGACGTTATTATATTATTGAACTGCTTTCTGATATTCTCAGTGGTGGGGGCTCATCAAGATTGTATCAATCGCTGGTAAAAGAAAAACAACTCTTCAGTAATATTGAATGCCATCATTTTGGCAGCACCGATAATGGATTGTTAGCAATAGAAGGAAAATTAGTGAAAGGGATAAAAATTGAAGATGCGGAAAAAGCGGTGGAGCTGGAGCTGGATAAAATGAAAAACGAACTGGTGAGTGAGCAGGAGTTACAAAAAGTTAAAAATAAAACGGAAAGCATGATTGCTTTTGAAGATATGAGTGTGATGAGCCGTGCCACCAGTCTTGCCTATTATGAAATATTGGGTGATGCAGCATGGATGAATTTTGAATTGGATAAGTATGGCTCTGTAACCACCGAAGATATTCTACAGGAAAGCCGGAACATTTTCTGCAACAGTAACAGCAACACTATTTATTATTTGTCCGGTAATTAATTTACGGAAGTAAAAGAAAGGTATAATATGACAGACAGGAAAAAAGCCCCGGTAATAGTAGATGCGGTAGACTTTCAGTTGAAGCTAAAGCCTTATCAGAAATTTGTTTTAGATAACGGGGTGGAAGTATATACTATTGATGCGGGTGCGGAAGAAGTAATGGCAATAGAATGGGTTTTTAATGCAGGCAATTGCCAGGAGGATCAAAACCTGGTGGCAGCCACTGCCAATTTTTTAATAAGAAATGGTACCGCAAAGAGATCGGCATTTGAAATAAATGATCACTTTGAATATTTCGGTTCTTACCTTAACCGCAGTTGTTTTAACGAAACAGCTACTATCACCCTTCATTGCCTTACCAAACATATTGGTGAATTATTGCCGGTGGTAAAAGAATTGATTACTGAATCAACGATGCCACAGGAAGAGCTGGCTATTTATCAGCAAAACATGAAGCAGCGGCTTAAGGTAAGCCTGAAGAAAAGTGATTTTGTGGCAGGCAGATTAATTGATGTTTATCTATACGGAGAAAAACATCCGTATGGAAAATTCAGCAGTGCCGAAGAATTTGATGCTTTGGAAAGGGATCAGTTGCTGGAGTTTTATAAGAAATATTATCAGCAGGGAAAGCTTATCATGTTTATAGCAGGTAAACTGCCTTCTAACCTTGAGCAATTGCTGAACCAGCATTTTGGTGATCTTCCGAACAATTCGATTGAAATAAAAGAAACACCAATCATTCAGGCTGTAGAAAAGAAGGTGCGGGTTACTAATGATGCAGAAGGTGTGCAGGGTTCTATTCGTATAGCAAGGCCATTTCCTAATCGCCATCACCCTGATTTTATAAAAGCACAGGTGTTGAATACATTGTTTGGCGGATTTTTTGGATCAAGGCTGATGAGTAATATCCGGGAAGACAAAGGGTATACCTACGGCATACATAGTAATTTACAAAACCATATCCAGCACTCTGCATGGATGATAAGCACTGAAGCAGGTAAGGATGTTTGTGAAGCCGCCATTACAGAAGTATATAAAGAAATGAAAGATCTGCGGGATGAATTGGTAGAGGAAGAAGAATTGTTACTGGTAAAAAACTATTTGATAGGGGGAATACTCGGCGATCTCGACGGGCCTTTCCATATTATTGCCCGCTGGAAAAATATTATTCTGAACGGTCTTGATGAAAAATATTTTTACGATTCTATTACTACTATCAAAACCATTTCCGCAGAAGAGTTGCAACAACTGGCACAGAAATACCTGCAGCCGGAAGATTTTTATGAATTAGTGGTGATTTAGTATTTATTGCTTAATAAAAGTTCCTGTAGATATTTCTCCGGACTTGTCGGTTACTTTTATCCGGTATAAGCCCTTGCTAAGAGTGCTGATATCAATCTTGTTTTCAGTTCCTTGTTTTTGAAAAACTGATCTTCCGTTAGTATCGAAGAATTGTATTTTTTCTATCAGGGTATTATTGTTTGTTGTTACAAATACAGAGTTGATAGCAGGATTAGGAAATATAGTAATTCCTTTTTGAGCACCTGCGTTAAATTTTAACGCAATAACAGTAGAGTATTGAAACTGGCCATCTATATCAATTTGTTTAATACGATAAAATAAAGTGCCTTGTGCTGGTGTATAATCAGTAAACGAATAATTACCAGCCTGGTTAAGGGCAGGAACAAAACCGGTGCTCAAAAAGCTTTGCCCGTCTGTGCTGCGTTCTATTTCATACCTGCCTGCATTAACTTCACTTGCCGTTGACCACTTTAACTGTACAGAATTAGCTGCTGTTTTTTGCCCGCTAAAAGTTAAAAAGTTAACTGGAAGTGTGTTGGTTGACCAACTTAAATTTCCGATAGAAAAACTTCGGCCACCCGTACCTCCAGCAGGATTGTTACCGTATTGAATAGTTAATGTACTGACACAACCAGTAATGGTAACTTGTATGCGATCGTCAGTTTGGTTACCTTGAGTACCAGTGCCTGTAGCAGTAGGTGTGCCACTTCCGGTAATAGTTGGAGGGCCTCCGGCAAATCCCGGATCCAAAGCTGTCATTGTAATATTTTGGGGATTGCCTGAATAGTTTGCTGTAACAATAGCCCTGTCTCCGTTCGTATTATCTCCATCGATATCATATAGAATAAATGAAAGGCCACAAACGGCGGAGTTGAATGTTAAAGTATATACTTTTAAATCCAATACGGCTGCAAAAGTAATGGCAGTACGCCACGCACCGTCTCCTTGTGCAGTGGTAAATCTTATGGGTCCGGTGGTAATTGTACCAAGACCTGTTACAGCATACGTTACACTTGAAGCAGGGCTTCCAATGGAACCAAAATTAAACGAAGTTGAATTGTTTGGAATTGCAGATGTATTCCAGTTTAAATCCTGGGAGTATGATTGAATGGCTATAACCAGGGTGAATGTTGCTAAACAAAGTTTCATTGGATAATCATTATTTTTATATAAGTGAAAATACTTATTTTATGGGCAATAATACCAGTTACAGGGTTTATAATTATAAACACAGGTGAACAAGCTGGTAAACAAATTATTGTTTTGACCCTCTTTGTTACAACTTGCGAAGAGAAAATAAATAAGGCAGATTAATGATTATTAAGCATGTTAATTAGGTTTGCAACATGATGTACGACCGTAAAGAATTATCCAACGACCAGCTTGTTGATTTTTACAGGAACCTGCTATGGCCCCGCATGATTGAAGAAA
>JANMFO010000138.1:0-4743 GCA_031374245.1 Chitinophagaceae bacterium
GATAAGCCCAAACCCATAAAAGACAACAAACCAAAACCAGTTGAGAAAAAGAAGGAACCAAAAGCAGTAATGCCAAAGAAACCAGTGGGGGAAATAAATGGCGGATACAATTAACGACAAACAACGATTTCGATAAAAACAACAACAACTAAAAAAACAACAATCATGAACAACGAACAACCCATTATCGTCGGTCTTGACATTGGAACCACCAAGATCGCTGTAATTGCCGGACGTAAGAATGAATTCGGCAAGCTGGAGATACTTGGATTCGGCAAATCCAACTCCAATGGTGTGAAGCACGGGCAGGTGCTGAACATTGATGAAACGATCAAAGCCATTAAAACGGCATTGGAAAACTGCTTCGCTTCTAATCCTAACCTGGATGTAAAAGATGTGTATGTCGGTATTGCCGGCCACCATATTAAAAGTTTGCAAACCCGTGGCGATATTGTTCGTCAAAATTCAGACGAAGAAATTTCGTATAAAGAAATTGATCAGTTGATAGCTGACCAGTATAAAACATATATTCCTGCCGGCGATCAGATTATTGATGTGATACCACAGGAATTCACCGTTGACAATTTTCAAAACATTCCTAATCCAATCGGATATGGCGGTGTAAAGATTGGCGCCAACTTCCACATCATCACTGGTGATAAAAATGCCATTAAAAATATCAACCGTAGTGTAGAGAAAGCCGGATTGATAACAAAAGATTTAGTGTTGCAACCATTAGCATCATCTTCTGCTGTAATGGGACAGGAAGATTTGGAAGCTGGTGTGGCCATCGTGGATATTGGTGGTGGTACCACTGACCTGGCCGTTTTCTATGAAGGTATTTTGAAACACACGGCTGTTATTCCTTTTGCAGGTGAAAATATTACCAATGATATTAAAACTGGCTTGGGTGTATTGAAAACACAGGCTGAACAAATGAAAGTGCAGTTTGGTAGTGCATTAGCGAATGAAGCAAAAGCAAATGCCTATATCACTATTCCTGGTTTGCGTGGAATGCCGGCAAAAGAAATCAGTGTAAAGAACCTGGCAAATATTATCCAGGCCCGCATGAGTGAGATTATGGATTTTGTTACCTATCATTTAAAACAGGTTGGTTTGGATAACCGTATGCTGAACGGCGGTATCATTTTAACAGGTGGTGGTTCTCAGTTAAAACATTTGATACAACTAACAGAGTATGTAACTGGTTTACCTGCAAGAATTGGTTTCCCCAATGAACATCTGGCCGGTGGTCATATTGAAGAATTAGCGAAGCCAACTTACTCTACCTGTATTGGTCTTATTCTGAAAGGCTATGATGATTATGAGCACAACCGTAAAGAATTTGAAAAAGAATACAAGAAAGTAGAAGTGCCAGAAGCATTAAAAAATGTCGGACAAGAAGAGCCAGTGGAAGTAACTGCAGTAGATGGTATTGGCGAAAAAGAAATGACAAGAAGAAAAAACCTGACTGGCTTCTGGGGCAAATTCAAAGACAGAATTATTGATTTGTTCAAAGAAGAAGAGGACAAACACTTATAAGAAAAGTTCTTTTGTTACTGCATTAGAAATTAACTAACCCAATTATCAACGGCTTCGCAAGTCCCCCGGGGGATTTAGGGCCTTCTAAATTCAACTACTATGATCCATTTTGATCTGCCAAAAGAAAAATCATCCATCCTGAAAGTGATTGGAGTAGGTGGCGGCGGTGGCAATGCGGTGAACTTTATGTTTAACCAGCAGATAGACGGTGTCAACTTTATAATATGTAATACAGATGCACAGGCATTAGCCAATAGTGCAATACCCAACCGGGTACAGCTGGGGCCACACCTTACACAAGGTCTTGGTGCAGGTGCTAATCCTGATATTGGTCGCCAGGCTACTGAAGAATCGCTGGGCGAACTGAAAAGTATTTTGGAAGTAAATACAAAGATGGCTTTTATCACTGCAGGCATGGGTGGTGGCACAGGTACCGGTGGTGCGCCCATCATTGCAAAGATTTGTAAAGATTTGGGCATCCTCACCGTTGGTATCGTTACCACACCATTTGCATACGAAGGAAAAAAACGTCAGCAACAGGCAGAAGAAGGAATAAAAATATTAAAAGGCTACGTAGATACATTGCTTGTAATTAGTAATGACAAACTGCGTCATCAGTTTGGCAATTTAAAAATGCGGGAAGCATTTGAAAAGGCAGACAATGTATTAGCGACAGCTGCTAAATGTATTACCGATGTAATCAACAGTACCGGCCAAATCAATGTTGACTTTGCCGATGTATGTACGGTGATGAGAAATGGTGGCGTAGCCATTTTGGGTAATGCAGAAGCTGCCGGTGAAAACCGTGCACAAAAAGCAATTGAAGAAGCAATGAATTCACCATTGCTGAATGATAACGATATACAGGGAGCCAAATGGATTTTGATCAATATTAATTCAGCCGCAGGTGAACATGAGTTTACCATGGATGAAGTAGAAGTAATACAAAACTATCTGCTGACACAGGCTGGCGAAGGCACTGATGTTATTTTGGGTATGGGCTATGACAGTTCATTGGGAGATAAGATTGGTATTACATTAATTGCAACAGGCTTTGAACATAAAGATCCGTTTGCAAAACCAGTCCCTAAAAAAGAAGAACCAAAGCCGGAAGAAAAAATTGTGATGGTACTTGCAAAAACAGAAACACCGGTACCAGGCAAACTCATCAGTATAAAAACAGAACTACCTGTTGTTGCTGAAGAAAAAGTAATAGAAGAAATTTCTGTTACACTCAGCAAGGAAGAAATGATGGCACCAAAACTGGTAGAAGAAATTCTGGTAATGCAGTCACCGGTATTTGATGTAACGGATATAAAAGAGGAAGAAGAACCTGTTACTATTCATTGGGAATTACAACCCGAAGAAAAAGTACTTAGTAATACTACTAACAAAACTGTAAGTGAAATTACTGTTGGCAAAATGTCAATTGCTGAAGAGAAGGATACAATAATTTCAATTCAGCAAGTACAATCCGCTCCCTCTCCAACAGTTAAGAAAGAAGAAATTAAAGATAGTAATACTCTGGTGCCTGCAGCATCAGGAGGTTACCTGGCCAGACCGTCCAATATCTACGCAGAATCTAAACCAGAGGCCTATGCCTCAAATACTTCTGCCGAAGAACCGGTCCCTTCTAAAAAAATTGCGGGCAATGAACAGGACGAACTCCTCGATTTGCAAATGCAAATAATAGAAAGGGATGACATTCCAGCGGCGGATATGCCTTTGGCCTACCATGCTCAAACACCTTTGTTTCCCGAGGTTGAGGATTCTGCTATGCAGGACGAAACCGAAGAACAAAATCGTAGGGCGGCGGAGCGATTGCACAAGTTGCGCAACTTGTCTTTCAATGTTAACGCTGCTGACCCCAATAATGAGTTTGAAACCGTGCCGGCATATATCCGCCGCAATATGGAATTGCATAGCAACAATACCCAGGTAGAAAACTTTTACAGCAACTACGAGGTCAAGTCCGACCAAAATAACCAGGCACAAATAAGTACTATTAATACATTTTTAGACGGGAAGAAACCCGACTAATACGATACAGTCCGCCACCCACATTCGTTCCAATGAAGCCACTGAGCATCTTAGCTAGTGTTTTTTAGTTGTTCCCTCCGATTTCTATCGGAGGGTTTTTTTATCCCCGTCAGAGGTTGCAAACCCTGCCGGCGGATTGTATTTACTTGTATTAATAGTAAAAAAATAAAAACCAGATATAAAATTATTTACCCAACTGCAGTACTACTATCGTCGTTCCTTGTAAGTTTACCCTGAGGTAACGAAGGGCACTCTTCATCGTCCGGTAATTCTATTCAGCATTAGAAAGTTTTTTATGTAAACCTATTTCAGGACGAGACAAACTACAGCCGAAGATTACAACGTCAAGCCACACTTGTAGCAATACCCATGTTAGCGGTAGTTTTTCTTCACTGTCAAGCTGTTTTATTGTCTTTTTGCTTTAAATAAAGTAACAAATTCGTTTATCAATAATGCAGTCAATGCACCAATTATAAAAATTGAAATAAACTGGATTGGTCGTATGTTGTCGTTATTCTTCAGTCTACTAAAATTGCCAATAGATAAAAGTAATATAACAGCGATAATAATTCTTCTTTTCTTTTCCATTTGATTTTTAAGTTTTTAGTTTATGATGTTCAATTCCTTTTTTACTTTTTCTGAATGCCATAAAGAACTGAAAAAGTCCGAGAAATATGTAAGTAATTGGCAGTCCTTTCTTTCCTAAATGAAAATAGTCGAAGGCAACTATGATTGATAAAATACCTTCAATTAAAAAAAATACTCCGTCAACCCAAGGTGCTTTTTTTTCAATGAGTGGATGAAAAATAGCAATCGACAAAAATACAAATCCTGCTAACGCAAATAGTTAGTAAGTGTCGTGTCCACCTTCATATTTTTCATAACTGTGAATAAGAATAACAACACCTGCCCCAATGTGTGCAAAGCGTTTTCGTTTATCTCTGTTTTTAAATAAATGTCTCAAAATCATTTGTCAAATTATGAAGGTCTATAAAATTACCGCCAACGGTCGAGTGTGTGGCAGTTGGGGAATTGACCAACTGTCCGCCCGGAACCGAAGCTAAATTAATAACTAAAAGCCGAAGTTAACCAACAAAAGCCCGGCAGAATTACGTCCGCCGAAACCAAAGCCTGGATATGCACTGACTCGTCCTGAAAAAA
>JANMFO010000180.1:0-4022 GCA_031374245.1 Chitinophagaceae bacterium
CTTTTTCAATTCGTTGTTCAATAAAATAATTTTCAATTGTTCTTCCTTCAACAGAAGAAAAAAGGCTGCTCAGGTAAGTGTATTCATGATTCACTTTTTCGGAGAGATAATGTGAGAGTTTTATTTTGCTTTCCTTTTCATCCACTTCGTTCCGGGCCCGTTTAATAACCAGGGTTTTAATTTTTTCGATAAGTCCGCCCGTATAATTATCAATAATTTCAAAGCCAATTTTAGTAAGCCTTTTTTTCAGCCGCTCTTTTTGCTCCTGCGAAAGTTCTTCTGTAAAATGGATCTCGCCAAAACTTACTTTTTGAAAAGGAATTTTTTCGTTTTGCAAAATATCTTCTACCGCAAGGATACAACGGTTGCAAACCATATTTTTAATAAGCAGTGTAGTTGAAGACATAATACAATTTATGAAATAATTTTTTTAGTGGGGAACTGTTTATTTAAAACCAATATATAAATACCAATGGTGAAATCAATCGATACGCAAAACAGGTCGTAATGAGGAGGGATTAAATTTGAATCTGGAAATAAATTATATGCCAGATCCCAGCTTCCATGCAGGAAATAGCCTGCCGCCAGGATATATAAACTCTTTTTAACTCCGTAGTATGCAAATAGCAGGAAGAAAACAGCTTGTGCAGAACTTATGATTAACGCTTGCAGATCCGTCCAGGTAAAACCAACATAAAGGAACCCAATTCCCGTTAGTATCAGTCCGTAAATTATCTTTTTATCAAACTGCTTTAATATACAAAAAAGTAATATGATGATTAACCCTGAGGAAATTCCTATAATTACCGGCGTCATTGTTTTGTGTTTATCATGAAGAATAAATTAATTGATTTGGCAGCGTATGCAGAACTCTGCGGTTTTCCCGGTATAGTTCGAGGCAATGTGAAGAGCAGAAATAAAGTTCATGTTCCTTTGGATGGTGGGTTGCATTTTGAGGATTCAGGATTAACATGCGGCAAACAGGATCGATATAATTTGTTTTTGTTTTTTCTATACTTAATTCAAAAACTTCTTTTTCACTATTAATATTTTTAAAAAGATGACTCCCTTTTGGGTTAAATGTGCAAACTGATTTATCTGTTATTGAGTTTACAAATTCATCAGAACACCAAAAAGTTCCTGCTACTGCTTTGGCAGCAATTCGGGATACCAGGTTTACTGCAGACCCAAAATAATTACCGCCCCTTTTCAAAACTTTTCCAAAATGGAGTCCTCCATGCACCTGGAGAAAATTCTCTTCACTCACTGTATTGGCCTCCAGCTTAAGCGCTGTAGCAAGTAAATAATCCGGAGAATCTGAAACGAACATAATTTCATCTCCGGTTCGTTGATGTAATTTGCTGTCACCTACCAGGCAATTTTCTGCGATACGGATATACTTTTCAATTAAATCGGCAGCTGAAACGGAACCATGGGTTTCTGTAAGTGCAGTATACCCTGATAGATCAGCCATCAGAATGGCAACATTTTTTTCCATAATTACTTGTTTATACTTTAATTAAACTAATTTATTCGGTAAAAAAGCTATTCCTGGAAAACTGCTTTTTAAAAGCAAAATGATAAATCTCGGTTTCTCCCATGCGAACCGGAAATGCATTAATAAATGTCCAGCCTTCTCTGCCCATATAGTTAATAGCATCTATGATGGTATTAAATTTCTTAATTTTTCCAGCATCTGTTTTAAGCCTTGTATCCCTCCAAAAACTTTTCTCTTCTCCAAAATCAATATCGATGGTTACTTTGTTGCTTAGTAATCTTGGCGTGGCAATTACCTGGCAATATTGCTCTACTTTGGATGAATCAGTCTGTGCAATTGAAATAATTGAACTCAATAAGACAATGCCTGTTATTACGGCTTTTTTCATTTTAATTTTATTTAGTTAGTGATTTCTAATACAAAGGTATCCCCGCCTTTAAGACTACAACGGACATCATGATGTCAAAAGCAGACAACTCCGTTCTCCGTAGAATACTTAATAAATGAAAAAGATGAATAGATAGTAATATGTACTACAACTAACTTTGCCTTCAAATAAATAATATGGAATTAGGCATCGGCATGTTTGGCGATAATCATTATGATAAAGATGGCAAACCGCAAGCTCCCGGTCAGCGGTTACATGAACTGATAGAAGAAATAAAACTGATGGATGAAGTGGGACTCGATTTCTTTGGCATCGGTGAGCATCACCGTCCTGACTATGCTGTTTCTGCACCGGAGATCATTTTAGCAGCAGCAGCCACCGTTACCAAACATATCAAACTTAGCAGTGCTGTTTCAGTATTAAGTTCGGCCGATCCGGTAAAGCTATATCAAAGTTTTGCCACTATTGATCTGCTAAGCAATGGCAGGGCAGAGCTGATGGCTGGCCGCGGCAGTTTTATTGAGTCGTATCCCTTGTTTGGCTACAACCTGCAGGATTATGATGAACTGTTTGAAGAAAAACTGGAACTGCTGCTGAAAATAAATAAAGAAAACCCCATCACCTGGAAAGGGAAGCACCGGGCCGCATTAAAAGATCAGTTGGTATTGCCCCGGGCAAAAAACGATCACCTCAATATATGGATAGCCGTGGGCGGCACACCAGAGTCGGTATTGCGGGCGGGCAAGTATGGCTTGCCAGTGGTCTTTGCTATCATTGGCGGCAATCCGGCACAGTTTAAATCTTTATTTGAGTATTATCAGAAAGTGTACAACCATTTTGGACATGATATAAATAAATTCCAGGTGGGTGTGCACATGCACTCTTTTTTTGGAGATAACAGTCAGCAAACGGCTGATGAATATTATCCCATCTATTCTTCACAGATGAACAGGGTAGGCGGCAGTCGTGGTTGGCCACCTTACCAAAAGCAGCAGTATGATGAGGGCAGAAGCAGCAAAGGACATCTCGTAATCGGCGATGCCAATGAAGCGATTGATAAAATAGTACACATGCAGGAACTATTTGGCCTCACCCGTTTTTCTGCTCACATGGATGTGGGCGGGCCTTCGCATCAGTCAATGATGAAATCGATAGAGATATATGGAACAAAGATTGCCCCGAAGGTGAGGGAGGCATTAAAGGGTTCAATAAAAAAATAAAAGTTGTAAAGCTTTCAGACCTGCCTAATATAATAGCAGCAGAAAAAAACAGCCAGTATTATAAATGGCCTAAGCAAGAAAATTGTTTGGATTATTTATATTTCTTATAAACTTATCTTTATTATCTACTGAAATCAAAAAACCGTGATGAAGCAATTTTTTTGCATTCTTGTTTTTATGTTAACTACTACTAAGGCTATCTTTTGCCAGGGAAAACTCAGCTTTAATCAATTACCAATTTCCACACAAAATGGATTTAACCAGATTGCTGCAAAATACCATTCCGGAGTGGTTGAATACCACTTGGTAGAAAATGATTTGAAGAAAAGTGGCATTGATTTTTCCACCATGTCGATTGAGGATGCAGTAATGATGATGTTTATGCTGATCGCTGATGATGCAAGAAAGGATATGAAAGATATGTTGGCAAACATGGAAGCCACCCGCCAGAAAAGATCAGCAGTACGTGAAGCTGAAGAATTGCTGAAAAAAGAAATTGATTCACTGAAAAATCATGCCCGTTCTAAATACGATTCGCTGCAAACAAAAGAGAATATCAATTTAAAACAGGTAAAGCTTCAACAATACAGCAGCCAGAAAAGGGAGATAATAGCTGTAGAGAATAAAGTTTTAAATGATAAAGCAGCAGCAGAGAAGCACCTTCATTCTGTTGAGGAGGCACTAAACAAACTACAACAGGCACGATTGAAAAAAAAGCCACAATAAACCTGGTCACTATTCCACCGATTTCCCGAGTGTTCAATAAACAAATAAAAGTTGAATAGTTGTACTAAGTTGGCAATACAGGACTATACTATAAATATCTGATACCTGCTACTCAAATTTTTCCATGCCCTGATAAAAAATGGGTAACTTCCTTTCACTAATAAAAGTAACCTGATGCGTAATATTTCTT
>JANMFO010000205.1:0-2739 GCA_031374245.1 Chitinophagaceae bacterium
GTGTAAGAAGCTTTAAAAAAGGCGGTTTATTCAGCTAACAAAATAATTCCCTATTAAAAAAACCGTCCCGATTCACATTGGGGCGGTTTTTTATTTTCGGTATATTGAAAAATCGTACAATTACGATACTATTAAATATCCTGGTATGTTAACCACATTTTTCTCACATAATGTTGCTGAGAGGCTTTTGTAAGCGGAAGCTGTAAAGCATTGTAGTACTTTTATAGTTAGAAAATATTTTACTATGTGTACCACCGATTTACGCAAATGTTTGCTGCCTGTAATTGTATTTTTTGTTTGCTCTCTTACTGCAACTGCACAAAATACTATTAAACCTAAATACAACAATTCATCCATTTACACGGGTATTGAAGTAGGTTCCAAAGGAGTAAAAATGAGTGTAATTGAAATTGGGAAAAATGCACAAAGCAGCGGCGCCTTCAACATATTAAAAGACACTTCTGTAAACACTGATTTTATTTCATTTTCCGATCCTACTTTTTCTGCCACTCTAAATGGGTTTTACGGTTTATACACTACAGCGACAAATGATTATAAAATTCCGGGCAAACGAATTTTCACAGTCATCAGCAGCGGTGTAAAAATGCAGGCAGAGAAAGACAATAAAACAAGTTGGGTGAATAACCTGATTGATTCATTCCGTTTGAAAGTAAATGAACCTGAAAGACAGGTTGAAGTTGTAAGCGTAATGCAGGAAGCCATGCTATCGCACCTGGGTATAGTTCCCAATTCAAGAAGGTATACTACTTTCCTGATTGATATTGGAAGTGGCAACACCAAAGGAGGTTTCTTTCCTGATGGTAATACCAATAACTTCAAACTTTTTCAACTGAACTGGGGAACGAAAAGTACTTCAAACGAAACTGAAAAAAGATGTGAGGAAGATAAAACGCTTGTTAATTACAATAAACAACTCGCCAGGGTACTTTCAGCAGCTGAAAATACTGATATTGTATATTCAGTTAATGCAAGCGGAGCCTACCCACTTAGCGATAATGTGGCTATTAGCGGCGGTATAGCCTGGTCCATAGCCACCTTACTGCATCCTGAACTTATAGACAACCCTATTGTGTCTGTCAGTTATAGTGAAGTAGAAAAATTCAACGAAAAATTATATAAGAACTTCAGCTCATTATCCGCTGCTTCTCTTTCAGAAACTATTGCCAACGAGGAGGAAAAGGAAAATGTATTAAAAGAAGCAAGCCGGGTACACAAAGTTTTTGATCAAAAATCCCTGATGGCAGGCACTGGTTTACTATTGAAAATAATGCGCCAGTTTGAATCTGCTTTTGAATCAAAACAATTCTTTCTCGTAAAGAACGGGCAGGTTGGCTGGGTATCAGCATACGTTGACCAAAATATTTCTAAATAATCCCTATGTATTTTTCACCATGTCGGCTCATTTATTACCGGGCTAACACATAATTACTTAGATTCAGCCCTTGAAAGATATCAAAACACTTTTATTAGCAATGCTCTCTGTAGGCCTTGTAGGCACATGGATTTATCACCTGTATGATAAGACCCAATACAGCAGCCGCAAGACGGAAGTTTATATAAAAGATTCTGTGGCTGTTGCAGAAGGCATTAAGGATTCGCTCCAGAAACTTTATGTCTCTACCATTATTAACCTTGATACACGACTTGATTCAACACGTTCAAATGCAGATTCACTAAAATCTCAACTGAATGTAAAGCTGGGTGAGATTTACAAACTTAAAGGTGAGATTGACGGCATTTTAAAAAACCGTGGGGCAAGTAAAGCAGATCTTGATATTGCCCGCCAGAAAATAACTGAATTGCAACAGTTGATAGATGATCTGAAAGGTGAGAAAAATTCGATGGAAGAAGAAAAAAAGCAATTGAATAATATACTGGTACAAATGTCTGGAGAGATAACCGGTCTGCAGCAAACCATGAAGCAGCTTGGTGATGAAAATAAAGCCCTGATAGAAAAAGTGAATCTTGCATCTGTGTTTGTAGCATCTGAAGTAAAACTTACACCA
Organism: Chitinophagaceae bacterium; assembly: GCA_031374245.1. Lineage (GTDB taxonomy): Bacteria > Bacteroidota > Bacteroidia > Chitinophagales > Chitinophagaceae > JJ008. Next base: position 2,028 of record JANMFO010000205.1, read on the forward strand.
GTAACAATTAAGAACGATAAGGAACAGGAAACCAACCAGGCTAGAAAGGTAAGTAAACTGATTGCCTCATTTACTGTTCAGAATAATGTAAATGACTATGCTAATGCAGATGTTTACGTTATCGTCATTCAGCCGAGTGGCAAAGTACTTATAACCGATGCGTGGGAGTCTTTCTCCATGGAAACCTATAACGGGAATAAAATTCCTTACACCCGAAAACTACGATTTGAGTACAAAAAAGGAGAAGCCAAGCAGATGATTTTCTCATTGAATGCGGATGACTATCAAAAAGGTAACTACACGCTGCAAGTTTATCATAATGGATTTATAGTGGGACAAGCTGTTAAGACACTGATTTAAGTCTTCATTTTTTTTTGTTTCTTTTTGAGGAATACTACTGATAGATATTTATTTTAAATAAAAAATCCCTTTCCAAAACTCCTTCTCAACACCTTCAATTTTGCTTTATTCATTTATTACATAATATATCATATCTGTTATAATGTTTCTTTCTTTCCAAAAAGCTGTATTGATCATTGATAAAAGCTTAATAAACTCTTTCTCTTTTTCCAGTAATCTGTTGTCTGATTCGATATTATTATTATCAGCCCTTATAATCGGATTAAAACTGCTAAAAGACTAATAATATAAGAAAAGACCCCGTTACATCGATGATGTAACGGGGTCTTTATACTTAAACCCAATTTATTTT
>JANMFO010000160.1:0-3428 GCA_031374245.1 Chitinophagaceae bacterium
GTTTTTTTGACTGTAAAGACATTCAAACAAAATGCCCTTCCAAGTATAAAGACAATATGAAGGCTACAGATAAAAATCTTCAAAGCACTTCAACTCAAACGCCTTCAGCAACCAATTCTGCCGAATCTAAATAATAAGAAGGAATGGATTATATCGGAGAGCATCTTCTACCCGGCCAGTTAGGACAGTTTTTTATTGTACTTTCTTTAGTAGCATCACTTGTTGCCACTTTCTCATATTTCAAATCTGCTCAATCAAAAATTGAAGAAGATTCAACGTATTGGAGAAAGCTGGCCCGCTTTGCATTTATAATTGAGTCCTTTTCTGTATTCGCCATATTCGCCATTCTTTTTTACATCATCTACAATCACCTTTTTGAATATCACTATGCCTGGAAGCATAGCAGCCTTTCATTAGAATTCAAATACCTGCTTGCTTGTTTCTGGGAAGGACAGGAAGGAAGTTTCATGCTTTGGAGTCTATGGCATTGTGTACTGGGACTAATATTAATTAAGACCAGTAAAAAGTGGGAAGCCCCGGTAATGACGGTAGTAAGCTTTATGCAATTCTGCCTTGCTACCATGATCGCAGGTCTTTACATTTTCGGCTGGAAGATGGGTTCCAATCCTTTTGTTTTATTAAGGGATTCTGGTGTGCTGGATAATGCACCGGGTTTGCATATGAATATGGATGTAACCCAGGCATTGAAGCCGGATTATATGTTATCTATAAAAGATGGTAATGACTTAAACCCGTTATTGCAGAATTACTGGATGGTTATTCACCCGCCGGTATTATTTATGGGCTTCGCATCTACCATTGTTCCTTTTGCATTTGTTATTGCTGGTTTATGGAAAAAGAACTTTGGCGAATGGACAAAACCAGCTTTGCCCTGGGCATTGTTTTCCGCAGCTGTATTAGGTGTAGGGATTATGATGGGTGCTATGTGGGCTTATGAGTCATTAACCTTTGGTGGTTATTGGGCATGGGATCCGGTTGAAAATGCTTCATTAGTTCCATGGTTAATCTTAATATCAGGAATTCACACATTACTTATTTATAAACACAGCGGACATTCATTAAGAGCTACACATTTGTTCTTTATTCTCAGTTTCGGGTTTGTGTTGTATTCTACTTTTCTTACCCGCAGCGGTATTTTAGGCGAGGCGTCTGTTCATGCCTTTACTGATTTAGGTATGAATTTTCAGTTACTTACCTTCTTGCTAATTTTTGTTTTACCTGCATTGGTTTTCTTTTATATCCGTTATAAAGAAATCCCTTCGATACAAAAAGAAGAAGCCACTTCTTCAAGAGAGTTCTGGATGTTTATTGGCGCATTGGTTTTCTTCCTGTCAGCAATTGTTATTATTGGTAAAACATCATTACCGGTATTCAATAAAATATTCGGTACTAAAATTGCGCCACCGGAAGATGCAGAGTTTGCTTACAATAGCATACAGGTTTATGTGGCTGTCATCATTGGACTATTAACTGCCATTACTCAATACCTTAAATACAAGGAAACGTCGGGTAAATACTTCTGGAAAAAAATCGGGATACCAACAATCATTGCAGTTATTGCTGCTACTCTGGTATTGTTGTACGGAGATATAAATTATAATAAAAAAGGGCCTGTTTTCCTTGGCTCTATCTGGTTGGCTGTTGCCTCCAGTGTGTATGCGATTATTGCTAATGCTGCTTATATCTGGGTAGGCATAAATGGTAAATTGAAACTATCCGGGGGTTCTGTTTCTCATGTAGGTTTTGGAATGGTGCTGCTCGGTATCCTTATTTCTTCATCTAACAAAGAAGTACTGTCAAATAATATTAATGGCATACCGGCCCCATTAGATAAAAATGAAGACCCAAGAGAAAATCTTACTCTTGTTCAAGGTCTTACCTCTGACATGGGAAAATATTCGCTAACCTATGAAGGAGATTCCTCTCATCCCAAAAAACAGTTGTCGTTTTATAAAATACATTTTAAAAGCAAAAACGGTAAAGAAGAATTTACACTAACACCTAATTCTTTTGTCAACTACAAAGGAAACGAAGGATTGATGTCAAACCCTGATGCAAGACATTATTGGGATCATGATGTGTTTACTTATATTACTTCAATCGCAAATCCTGATAAAGCAAAAGATACCGCTGCTTTTAAAACAAATAATTTAAAGCCGGGTGACTCACTTTTCTATTCCAGCGGGTTTATGATTTTGCAGGATGTAAAAGAAAAAGGCGATTTACCTGTCGCTATTTTTGGAGAAAAAGGTACGTTGCATGAAGCGGCTTTGAAAGTTTACTCCAAAACAGGTTCCATATATTCAGTAACATCCAGGTTGGCAATAGCCAAAGGAGAATTACTGTCACTGCCGGATACAATTATCGCCGAAAGTCTTATTCTGCAATTGCAAAAAGTAAATCCGGACAAAAGCATAGAGCTTGGTACTAAAGAATCCAACTCCGTTATGAAATATGTAACCATTAAGGCCTATAAATTCCCCTTTATCAATCTTCTCTGGGGCGGTGTAATTATTACGGCTATAGGTATATTAATGAGCATGGTACGGCGCATCCGGTTAAACCGGAACAATCTCACAGGGTCATAATTTTGGCTTTTTTGAAACAGCATACTGCGTAGTTTTACAGTCCGTATAGGAGACTTGGTAACTGTTTTCTATTTTTACAAAAATCATGCATAACCTGTGTACATATAAACGACTGAAATTGCTGGCAATTTTCATGCTGGCAGGGCAAAGCCTGTTTGCACAGATTGATACATCAAAGGTGGTAAGTGACTCCAGCGAATATGCCCGCCAGTTTATGAAAGAGCAAGCAAAAAAATGGGGACCGAATGACACTGTTATTGTCCCGGCTATCTGGTATAATAAAGAAATTATTAATTACCGGGAAATGGATATGGCGTGGGTTTCTAATTTATCGCCGGATAAACTAAGAAAACATATTGAAGAATGGACAAGACTTCGTAATGCTGTTTATGTTACCTACCCTTATGCAAGAATTGCCGGCAATACCATTAATGATATTACAAAGGTTACCGACAAGATTGATTCGAAGAAAGAACGGAAAGCCTATATTAAAACAAGAGAGAAAGAATTGAAAAAAGAATTCAGCGACCCTCTTTCCAACTTGTCAGTATACCAGGGAAAAATTTTAATGAAACTTATTAACCGGCAAACCGGAAACAATTGCTATGAAATATTAAAAGAGTATAAAGGCGGTTTGAATGCAAGGTTCTACCAGACCATTGCTTTTTTTGTAGGTGGCAACCTGAAACAGGATTGGGATATTGTTGAAAATAAAATGGACCGGCAGATTGAAAGTATCGTAAAAGAAATTGATGGCAGCTGGTACAATAACCCTTACCGCAGGTAATACTTCTGGTTGCTGGTTATTAGTTACTGGTT
>JANMFO010000161.1:0-6288 GCA_031374245.1 Chitinophagaceae bacterium
CAGCTGTAGCAGATCCACCGCCTTCAACACCTAAGGCAGCAAAAGACCTGATCATTCCCAATACTGTACCCAACAAGGCTACCAATGTACCTACAGAAGTGATGGTAGAAAGGAATACAAGATTTTTTTGCAGCATCGGAAGTTCTAAAGCTGTAGCCTCTTCTACTTCTTTTTGAATAGATAGTACTTTCTGCTCAGTATTTAGCCCGCCCTCATTAATCATTTCTTTATAACGACGCAAACCAGCTTTCATTACATTTCCAACAGAACCACGTTGTTTATCACACTCAGATAATGCAGCATCAACATTACGGTTAGCAAGATGATACTGTACTTTACGAACAAAGTCAGAAATTGAACCCCCACCTAACGCTTTACGGATAGTCAGAAATCTTTCAATTGAAAAAACAATAACCATCAGGAACATACCAATCAATAAAGGAACGATAATACCACCTTCGTAAATACCATTCAAAGCCCCTTTAGGTTTGTGGTGTTTTGGCCAAAAACCACCCGCTGGATCGGGTTCTTTAAATCCATCGGGATTTCCAAAAATAAAACGCCAAATACAATAACCTGCAACGACACAAACAACAGGAGCAATCCATGAAATCGCATTACTTGTTTTCTTTGGTTGTACCGATGTGGCCTTAACTGACGCAGTTGGTTTAATCTCTGCCATGATCTTAGTTTTTTTAGTTTTTAAATTGTTAGAATACTAATCCTTATTTCAGATGTACAATGCTAAGGAAAAAGTTGATAAAAAAATCCCCTTCCTTCATTTTTTTAGTCGGGAGGTTCAAGTTAAGGATTTTTTTAAACTGAGCAAGTTCCTGACAAATAATTTGATAAGAAATTATTAATACCTAAAAGCAAACGATTGTTGGTTTTAAGCCGGCTCCCAACTATTCATATCGCAGGGCTTCAATAGGATTGAGCCGGCCCGCCTTCAGTGCAGGATACAGGCCAGCCAATAAACCCACCACTGTACAAATTACAATTCCATATAATACCCAGTTCCAGGGAACTACAAAACCAGTGTTTAGCACTATGGCGAAAAGATTACCAACCATAACGCCTAGTATAATTCCAAAAATAGCCCCCAGTATGCTGATAATAATAGCTTCCAGCAAAAATTGGCGGCTTACCATTTTACTTTTCCCGCCAATCGCTTTTACCAGCCCGACCTCTCTGGTACGTTCAGACACAGACACCAGCATGATGTTCATCAACCCTATAGCAGCGCCGATTAATGTAATCAAGCCAATTACAGTAGCCGAAACAGTAAGGAAGCGAAGACTGTTCATGGCCTTTTCTGCAACGCTGTCACTTCTATCCATTACAAAATTATTCTCCTCAGTTGTATTCAGTTTTCTCACCGCTCTGAATGTTCCCTCAGCTTCACCAATAGCTTCATTTACTTTCAGCAGGTCATTGGTCATTACTGCCATTACGAAAGAATAGCCTGATGGAAAATTTCTATCAATATTTTCATATGAGCTGATGATAATATTATCCCTGCTGAAACCAAATGTAGAACCCCTGCTTTCCAACACCCCCAAGACCCTGTAAGGAATATTATTAACCCGTACGACTGAATTAACAGCTCTTTCCACCCCTTCTTTAAATAATTTCTTTGCTACATCATACCCCAAAACACAAACATTTCTACCTGTTTGCACATCCAACCGGTTGAGGTTACGGCCATACTGTAAGGAGAACCCATTTAACAGTAAATAGTTTTCATCACCTCCAAACATAAGTATGTTAGGACTGGTCTTCCTGTTTTCATGTGATGCAATATTATTTCTGTTGCCGAAAATGGAAATTCCTTTTATTCCGGGAAAATCATATCGCTTAATAAAGTTCTCGGCTTCATCTTTAGTGATATTTTTTCCAAGACTTGACTTTTTTTCTTTTCGTTTTCCTTTTTTGGAGAGCTTCACTTCCCGGTTGTTACCGCCACCAAAACGAATATCCCTTTCCTTAAACCGAACAGTAAATGCATTGGCACCCATTGTAGAAAAGCTTTCTGTGAATTTTTGATTCATGGCTTTGATAGCAGTGATGATACCTACTAAGGCCATAATACCAAATGCTATGATGGAGACAGTAAGACCTGTTCGCAATTTATTACTGCGTATAGTGCGGAAAGCCAATAAAAAAATATCCCGGAATTTCATACCTCAACCCGAAATTACGAAAACCCTTTGAGGCTGTTACAGATTCATTATGGACGGTAGCATTAGAAATAATACCAATTCAGCAGGAGGTTAGGGAAGATACCGAGGAGTATAACAAGTGCAGCAAGCACTATCAATGCCCATTTAAATGCTGGTGTAACTTCAATATTTTTTTTACCGTCGCTATCCTTAAAGTACATAGCCTGTATAACCCGGAAATAATAGTAGACACTGACAGCGGCCATTAATACAGCAAAAATTACCAGCCAAAGGTTTTTACCATCCGCCATAGCTGCTTTCAGCATATAGAATTTAGCAATAAACCCTGCTGTAAGAGGAATACCCGCCAATGATAATAAGAAGATAGTAGTAGTGGCAGCTAATAACGGTTGGTGCTTAGCAAATCCATTAAATCCGTCAAAAGTGTAATCGTTCATTTTAATGAGCACTGCAAAAATACCGATGGTAGCAAAACTATAGGCAGCCGTATATAACAACAAGCCTTCTTTTGCATCTGTATTCATACTATACAGGGACAAAAACATAAACCCCGCCTGGGCAATACTGGAATAAGCCAGCATTCTTTTTACACTCTGTTGAAACACGGCGGTGATATTGCCAATAAATAATGTAGCAACAGTAATAATAGCAACAAATAATTTCCATTGGGGTTGCAAAACACCAAATGCTTCATCAAACAAACGGATAAAAGCAATAAAAACGGCAGCCTTTACGATGGTGGCCATAAAAGAAGTAAAAACAGTAGGAGCTCCATCATATACATCTGGTGTCCAGAAATGGAATGGTGCAGCTGATACTTTAAATGCCATGGAGAAAAGAAGTAATAACATTCCTGCAACCAGTAATGCCGAAGGCTTATCTCCTTCAATAAAATTAATACTCAAAGTAGTAAAAGAACCGATAGCACCATAAATCAGGGCAATCCCCATCAACATCAATCCGGTAGAGAAAGCACCCAATAAAAAATATTTCAATGACGCTTCATTGCTTTTCAGGTTTCGCTTATCACTACCTGTTAAAATATACAGCGGAATAGAAATGATTTCAATACCCAGGAATAAAATCAGGAGCGATTTGAATGAAGATGTAAGTGTAATACCGCAAAGAATAAAAAATATGAGTGCAAAATACTCTGCATAGTTAACTCCCACCTTTTCCATATCTCTTGCAGAGAGTATGATATATAGCAAAGTGGAGAAAAAAGCAATTGTATTAAACAACAAAGCAAAGCGGTCAAAAGCAATCATTCCTTTTGTGTCAACATTAAAAATAATAACGCCACACATCTCCAGGATATTCACCAGCAATAAAACAACCAACCCTGCTATGGCAACATTACGCACAGCACTCTTCTGCTTCAGCAGAATGCTGCTGAACATCATAACAACTCCCAGTAATGCCGATACTATTAATGCGTTCATACAATACTATAATTAATGCTTTCCGAATAACGGAAGTATATCTGCTTTCTTTAAAACCGATTCAGAAAATTCTTTTGTTACATCCAATAATGCCTGCGGGTAAATACCCAACCAGAAAATCAAGACAACAATAATACCTAATGCAATTTTTTCAGTCAGTTTAATATCGATTGCCTTTTCTGTTAATTCATTAGTGACACCATAAAACACTTTTCGTATCATATTTAATGTGTACACAGCTGCTAAGATGATACTAAGTCCGGCTAACACCGTGAACCACACATTATACTTTGTAACGGCAGAGTTCAGCAATCCATTAAACATTAGAAATTCTCCGGCAAAAGCATTGGTTAATGGTAAAGCAATATTAGCCAATGCGACTATTACCAATAATATGGTCAGGAACGGTGCCTTCTGCGCAAGGCCGCCCAACTCAGATATTTTTCTTGTACCAAATTGTCGCTCTGTTAATTCCACCACTATCCACAAACCAATGATGTTGATACCGTGATTAAACATTTGAATCATCACACCCTGCATACCACTCAGGCTCTCTGAAAAAATAGCAGCACACATTAATCCAATGTGAGCAATGGAAGAATAAGCCACCAATCTTTTCAAATCATCCTGTCGTATGGCAATTAATGAAGCATATATCATCCCGACTATAGCCATAGTAGTAGCAGTATCACCCCATGAATAGGAAGCAATTGGCAATACCGGCAATAACCATCTTAATAATCCAAATACACCCATTTTTACCATCACACCGCTCAACACCATAGTTGTAGCAGTTGGTGCCTGTTCGTAAGTATCCGGCTGCCAGGTATGAAAAGGAAAGATGGGCATTTTAATTGCAAAAGCGATGAAGAATAACCAGAAAAGAAAACTTTGCTCTTTACCAGATAATGTTGCTTTATAAAAAGAGGCAATATCAAATGAATGGTCAGGCGTATGAGAATACACATACAATAACCCGATAAGCATTAACAGCGAACCGACAAAAGTGTAGATGAAAAATTTAAAGGTAACAGCAATTCTTTTTTCACCGCCCCATTGGGAACATAGGAAATACATTGGTATCAATGCCAGTTCCCAGAAGAAATAGAATAATAATGCATCCATCGATAGGAACACCCCCATCATACCGGCCTGCGCCAGCAGCATTAAACCAAAAAAATTATTTGATTTTTTATAGGAACTATTCCAGGTAGAAAGAATAACCAACGGATAAGCCACTGCATTGAGTAAACACAACAGTTGACCCATTCCATCCAGCTTAACAGAAAAACTACTTCCCAAAGCCTGCATCCATTCACATTGATGCTGTAAATACTTAGCATCTTTTAATACTGTTAAACCGAGTATTGAAACCGCCAATGTGATGAAAGAAGAAAATAGTACCCATGACCGAACAGCCTTATCATTCTTTAAAAAGAAGGAAGCCAATCCGGCAATCAATGGAATTAATATCAGTAAAACAGGAATCATATGCCCCTAGCCCCTAAAGGGGAATTTAAATTTCTTAAATTATAGTTTTCATTCTTACTCATTTATTATCATTTGCGAAGAAAGAATTGAATTGCAAAAATCAATACCATACTTACTACCATCAGCAATACATAGTTCCCTACCTGACCACTTTGTAACAATCGTAACTGACGGCTACTGTAGTTAACCGCCTTGCCCACACCATTTACCAATCCATCCACTACTTTATTATCTATAACATTTTTCAGGAATCCGCCGAACTGGTTCAATGGATTCACAATAGCTTTATCATACAATTCATCCACATACCATTTATTCTCCAGCACTTTACTCAAACCGGTGGCTTCTCTGCGCTGATAGTTTTTGAATTTAAACCAAGCGAAGATTATCATTGCAACAACTAATGCGGTTGATAAACCCATCAGCATATATTCTGTGGAATGCGAAACAGGATTTTCAGGTTTGTGAATGGCAATAACAGGTGATAAAAATTCTCCCAATTTGTCACCACCATGCATAAATACTTCAGGTATTCCTACAAATCCGCCTATTATTGAAAGTAAAGCCAGAATAATCAAAGGAATTGTCATCGCTGCCGGGCTTTCATGTAAATGATGCTCCTGGTCATGGTTTCCCCTGAATTTTCCGGTGAACGTAATGAACAACAAACGGAACATATAAAAAGCGGTAAGCAAAGCTGTAAACAATGCAATGCCATACAACACAGGATTTTTCTCAAAGGCACTTAGTAGTATAGCATCTTTAGAAAAGAAACCACTGAACGGTGGAATACCGGCAATCGCAATACATCCGATTAAGAAAGTGATAAAAGTTATTTTAAGTTTCTTACTCAATCCACCCATGTTGCGGATATCCTGTTCACCACCCATGGCATGTATCACACTGCCACTGCCCAGGAACATTAATGCTTTGAAGAAAGCATGTGTCATTACATGAAACACAGCGGCGGTATAAGCACCGCAACCTAATGCAAGGAACATAAATCCTAACTGGCTGACCGTAGAATAAGCCAGTATTTTTTTAATATCATTTTGCTTGAGAGCAATGGTAGCTGCCAGTAATGCCGTTGCCAAACCAACATACGCCACTATGTCCATTGTGATATGCGACATGGAGTATAATAAATTACTCCGGGCAATCATATAAATACC
>JANMFO010000233.1:0-7770 GCA_031374245.1 Chitinophagaceae bacterium
CCAGCCGGATACCCTGGCTGTAATCTATCCACCAATAGATATGTCCGGTATATAGTGGTTGAATTGGCTTGCCATCCAGCCTATGCCAACCATAAATAGCAACTCTTTCCGGTCTTGTATCTCTCGAAATTTTTCCACTGATGACTACATCTTTTTGAATACCTGCAATCAAACCTTTTCTTCCTTTCCGTTGCCCTTCAATTATTAAATGATGCTGCCACATAGTAGGTGTACTATCCCGGAAAGCATACATTGGTACCGGTTCTAATTTTACAGTAGCAGTTTTATAAATATCATCCACCATTTTTCGGGTTGGTAAAAAACAATGGAAGCTATCGGCAATTTTCTGTCCAGCGTTGGGTGTAATATTTATCCTTGCCCAATCTTTATCGTTGCCAACTGACAAATAATCAGGTGATACATAATAGGTGGCTTTGAGTGTTTTACCGGTAACACTATCTGTCAATGAAACATTCACCGGTACAAATTTTTTGAGAAAGCCTGGAATATTTCCGCTCAATATCTCTTGTACAGCGAATGAATCTCTTGCACCCCATTTCATGGCAAATGCCTGGTGATAGAATTCATTGCCCGTTACGGCATTGAGAAGCCGGAACGATGTTTTAAGCTGATAAAAGTTGGCACAACAAGTTAGAATGAAGCATAACATTATTATACAAAAACGGGACATGTACTGAAGATACAAAAAGGCAGTAAAAAACAGAAAGTACAGGATTCAAACTACCATTGAATCATATATCTTCGCAGCAAATTTTTTATAATGAATCTCCATGAATACCAGGCCAAAGAGTTATTAAAAAAGTATAATGTTCCCGTTCAGGAAGGGTTTGCCTGCACCACCGTACAGGAAGCCGAAGATGCTTACCGCCAGATAAAAACACAAACAGGTAGCAAATTTGCCGTAGTAAAAGCGCAGATACATGCGGGTGGCCGTGGTAAAGGAGCTATAAAGGAAAATGGTATTAATGGGGTAAAAGTTGCCAAATCGCTGGAAGACATACAGGAGTTTGCCACCAAGATATTAGGCGGCACATTAGTAACTATACAAACCGGCCCTTCCGGAAAAGTGGTAAACAAAATTTATGTGGCAGCCGACATGTACTACGATGGCCATAGCGAAAGAAAAGAATTTTACCTGTCTATCCTCTTGGACAGAACCAAAGGACAGAACGTAATAATGTACAGCACCGAAGGTGGAATGAACATTGAAGATGTGGCGCATGATACACCGGAGAAAATATTTAAAGAATGGGTACACCCTTCTGGTGGCCTGCTTGGTTTCCAGGCAAGAAAAATTGCTTTCAATCTTGGGTTAAGTGGTGAAGCTTTTAAAAACTGTACCAAATTCGTAACCAACCTTTATAATGCTTATGTAGGATTGGATTGCTCGATGCTGGAAATAAATCCATTATTCAAAGCAGCTGACGACAAGATAATTGCCGTAGATTGTAAAATGGGATTGGATGAAAATTCATTGATGCGCCATGCAGACCTCGCATCGCTGAGAGATGTTAGCGAAGAAGACCCAACTGAAGTAGAGGCCGGTAAACATAATCTGAACTTTGTAAAATTAGATGGCAATGTGGGTTGTATGGTTAATGGTGCTGGTTTAGCAATGGCCACAATGGATATGATTAAACTCAGCGGTGGAGAACCTGCCAACTTCCTTGATGTAGGCGGCACTGCCAATGCACAAACAGTAGAAGCTGGTTTTAAAATCATATTAAAAGACCCTGCTGTAAAAGCTATTCTTATCAACATCTTTGGCGGTATCGTTCGTTGCGACCGTGTGGCACAAGGTGTCATTGATGCCTATAAAAATCTGGGCAACATTCAGATTCCTATCATTGTTCGTTTGCAAGGAACGAATGCTGTAGAAGCGAAAAAATTGATTGATGAAAGCGGATTGAAAGTACAGTCAGCTATTTTACTGAGTGAAGCAGCTGATTTGGTGAAGAAAGCAGTAGCATAACGAAATGCCACCCTGAGTTTATAGAAGGGTGATTCAATATATTTAATCCCTGCCAAGAGGCTGGGATTTTTTTATTTTTAATAAATCGCTTAATTAGACTACATTCTTCTTTTACTTCTTTAAAAGGGGAATAAAGAAATTCTTTTCTTAACTTACTGGTGCCAACACTAAAAAAGTGCCACAAAGCCGCCAACTCGCAGCCATCATGTTTACTGACATTGTCGGGTACACTTCTTTAATGGGCAATGATGAGGAAAAGGCATTTAACCTGCTCAGGTTAAACAGGGAAATGCAAAAGCCTTTAGTTGAAAAGTATAAAGGACGCTGGATAAAAGAATTAGGTGATGGCGTGCTGGCAAGTTTCGCCACCGTTACTGATGCCGTAGTTTGCGCCGGGTCTATTTTACAATCCTGTAAAGCAATAGCTGATCTTAATCTTAGAATAGGTATTCACCTGGGTGAAGTTATTTTTGAAAATAATGACATATTTGGCGATGGGGTCAATATAGCATCCCGCATAATAACCAAGGCAACTCCTGGAGGAATTTGTGTTTCCGAATCAATACATAATAATGTTGCCAATAAAAAAGGGATTAAAACCACTTTCTTACGGGAAGAATTATTGAAAAATGTAAAAGACCCTGTCCGGATATATGAAGTAAGTATAGACCTCGCTGCTATAGCTGAAATAAATATTGAAACGGAACAACCTGATAAACTGGTTACGGTTTTTGAAACAATCGGGAAGACACCGGAAAAGAGCGTTGCTGTCTTACCTTTTGTGAATATGAGTAATGACCCGGAACAGGAATATTTCAGTGATGGGGTAACAGAAGAAATCCTAAACTCATTAGCTCATATAAAAGATTTGAGAGTAGCGGCCCGCACTTCCTCTTTTTATTTTAAAGGAAAAAATTTTGACCTGCGGAAAATCGGGCACAAATTAAATGTAAAAACAGTATTGGAAGGTAGCGTACGCAAACAAGGCAACAAACTTCGTATTACAGCACAATTGATAAATGTGGAAGATGGCTTTCATCTCTGGTCAGAGCGATATGACCGGGAGATAGATGATATTTTTGCGATACAGGATGAAATTGCTTTGGCCATCACTGAAAAATTAAAAATCATTTTGCTAGAGGAAGAAAAAGAAAAAATTTATCAAAAGCCTACTGAGAATAAGGAGGCGTATGATTTATATTTAAAAGGTCGTTTCTATATTAATAAAAGAGGCCCCAGCATAAATAAAGGACTGATCTATTTTCAACAGGCTGCTGAGATAGATCCCTCTTTTTCATTAGCGTATACCGGCATGGCTGATGCTTATGCCATCCTTGCTTTTTATGGTATTCTTCCCCCGCATGATGCTATGCCAAAAGCAAAGCAACATGCCGAAAAAGCTATTCAATTAAATTCTTCACTGACGGAAGCCTATACTGCTCTCGCTTTTATTACTACTTTCTACGAGTGGAACTGGGTAGCAGCTAAAAATCAATTTTTAAATATTCTCGATACCAATCCCAACTATGCCCTGGCACATTACTGGTACAGCTATTTCTTATCAACGATCGAATGTAATAATGAAGAAGCTATTAATGAAGCAAAAAAAGCTGCAGATATTTTAGAACCATTAGTGCCCATCTCACATCATGTTTTAGCAATGATGTACATTAATGCAAAACAATATGAAGAAGCCATTAATGAAAGTAAAATAGCTATCGACTTAGATCCCAATTCATTCCCGGGTTACAGGGGCCTTGGATTAAGTCTTGCCTGTCTGGGCAAGTACGATGATGCAATCGAAGCACTCAAAGTATCTGTTCTTTTTTCTGCAAGACATCCGTGGGCATTGGTTGAATTATGCTGGGTATACTCTTTGAATAGCAATGAAAAAGCAGCACAGGAAATTATGGATGAGTTATTATTCCGTTCCCAGAGTGAATATATTTCTGGCCTGTTTTTATGTGGCGCTGCTTATTTTACAAAAGATTATGACAAGGCACTTACATTTATGGATAAAGCATTTGAAGAAAGAGATGGCTCACTTCCTTTTATCAGGGTTTGGCCACTTTGTGCGTTTATAAATACCGACCCCCGTTTCCAACCTTACATCAAGAGAATGAACTTTCCGTAATGATAGAATAAAATATAGGATGCAGGACATCATAGGACATCGAGATTAGCAGTCTTACGATATTGCACCAGACTTTACCTGAAATAATAAACCGGAAAAATCAGGAATAAATTATCATTTCTTAGATTTACAGGATGAATATTAACATCCGAAACATACAAACATCCGACAACCCCTTTCTTTCCAAAATTATAAAAGAAACATTGGCTGAGTTTGGTGCCAATCATCCCGGCACAGTGTATTATGATGCCAGTACAGATGCATTGTTTGAATTATTTCAAAAAGAAGGAGCTGTTTATTTTGTAGCAGAATTAAATGGCGAAGTAGTTGGTGGTGGCGGCATCTACCCTACCGATGGCCTACCAACTGATACCTGCGAACTGGTAAAAATGTATTTATTACCTCAGGCAAGAGGTACAGGACTCGGCAGAACGCTGATAGAAAAATGTATCACCTTCGCCAAAGAGTATGGTTATAAAAATGTTTATTTAGAAACAATGCCCGAATTGAAACAGGCATTAAATACCTATGCAAAATTCGGCTTTGAATATTTAAAAGGACCGATGGGCAACAGCGGCCATACCGGTTGCAGCCTCTGGATGCTTCGAAGTTTGTAGCTATATGCGGATAATTAAACACTTACAACTCCTGTTTTACTAACTCTACTTCATACACCGGACTGAACAGGTATATCTTCCGGGTTTTTATTTCGGTACACTTAAATCTTTTTCTCAACTGCTCCCCTTTACGAAAAACCCTTCCGTCTTTTATGCAAAACAGGCTTCCTGCAGCAAGATCTTCTATCAACAGGTGAGTGCTTCCTTTGGGATCATACCGCCTAAGCACCCGCAATAATCCATCTTCAGCACAACTGCTGGCAGCAGGATTCTTTAATGACTGTAACAGTTCGTTTTCTATATCTATAGGAAAAATTTTATGCTGAACAAATTGTTGCAGCAATTTTCCGAAAATCATTTTCCATTCCTTTCCATGTGCCTGCACCCTATTCTGATACTGCTCAAACGTAAGCAGGTGGGCCAGCTCATGCAATAAAGTAATAAGAAAAGAATAATGATTAAGATTACCATTCACACTGATGCGGTGATTAGCATTGTGTGTACGATGGCGGTAATCACCTAAAATACTTTTTCGTTCTTTAGAAACAGTAAGATGCACTTTATGCTGGTGCAGGTATGCCATCACCGCATCGCCGGTGCCGGGTGGTAAATAAGTCTGTAAATGAGTAACAGGAACTTCTTTCTTAGCCATTCTTTTTTTGCTTCAGCATTTTCATTAATGCCCTTGTTTCAATGCCCGTATAAATGATGTAAAACCCTGCGCAAGCAACCAGTGCCGGTTTATTTACATTCTTTTTTGATACCATGATGTAAACGAATGCAGTAATAGCCAGTACAAAAAATTTGATGATGAAACTACTGTACATTGCTCTTACAAAAGCCTGTGGATTGGTGGATGAAAGTGCTTTATTTGTAATTAAAAAAGCAGTGAGGCTTATCAAAAACAAAAGCAGGTTGCCAATAATAAGAACATTCTGATTAACCTCATTCTTTTCTAACCAGCCTTTGCCAGTAATAAAAAAAGCAGTCAGGAATATAAAAACTAATACCAGTGGCCTGATAGATTGCAGTAAATTTTTATTCATCTTTTTGTTGCTTGCCGGTTTCCTTAAATAATTTATAAAAAATAGCTGACAGGATGAGCAAAGGTAAGATACAGGCCAGCAATGGAGATGTGTGCAGCCATTTATCTGCTTTCAACCCAATAAAAACAGCCAGCCCTATGGCAGCCAATAACTGGGTACCTAAGCTGGCGTAACGCATAAAAAATTTCTTATTACTATCTGGCGGCTGCTTGCTGTTCATTTGCTGTCATCTCTACAATATTGGCACCCATATGGCATTGCCCGTTAAAAGTAGCGGAAGGTTCTATCTGTAATTTACCGGCATATAAATTCCCGGTTACTACTGATTCACCCCGCAATTGCAACAATTCTTTTGCACGGATATTACCGGAAACTTTTCCGGAGACATCTGTTTGTCCGGCAGTAATATCGCCTTCCACTACTCCACTGCCGCCAATAATTATTTTGGCAGAGCTTTGAATATTGCCAATCACCGTTCCATCAATCCGCAGGTCACTACTGCTGCTGATATCGCCTTTGAGTGTAGTACCAGCACTGATAAGTGTGGCACCATTGCCATTGGTTTTTTCCTGTGTCATGTCGGTTTTGTTTTTGGTATTAAACATGGGATATAGTTATCAATTAATCGTTAGAAATATCATCTTTTGGTAAAGTAATTTTAGTTGTATCAAGGGTTATCGTACTGTTACCACCTAATGCTTTTTTTATCCCTTCAATATATTGGGCTTTATATGCATTTTGTTTTTCTGCTTCATCTACCCGGTATTTAAGTTGGCGCAATTCCATCGCCGATTTATAATCCGTATTGGCTCCGGGTATATAATACTTCAAAGGTGTGAAAACGATGAGGGCTACTGTCAACCCCACCAATAACACAAATATTGTGCTCAACATTACATAAACACTTAACCTCGACAATTTAAAAGTCACCACTTCTTCGTAAGTGTCATCATTCATCACTACCAAGCGGTAGCGGTTTCTCAGCCGTTTCAGGGTAGAGCCGGCATCCAGTTTTATCATACTTATTGTTTAGTAAAACTAAAGGTAAGCAATGGCCTTTGCTTTTGCCAATACCCCTTCCGGTAAGTTAGCAAGTAAATTTGCCTTATTTTCGTTCGTAAATCATTCATTTTTAGATAATGGGCAGCTGAAAACCACCAATTTCAACCCTTCATCCTTTTTTGCACAAAATGGGGGCAATTTCAGGGCCAGTTTTATACTAAAATGTTTGAAATTCAGTTAATAAGACTTTAGATTGAGCCGGAAAATGCGACCCAACCGATATACACTTACTGCGGTTTTCTTCCTTATCCTCTGCCAGGTTACTGTTCCTTCTTTCAGTCAGCAGGGTATTTCTTTTAATTTAAAAAAGCCTGCGGAATATGAAGAACGGGTTTTACGATCTGAAAGGTCAGAAGAGAAAAAATTTACCCTTTATCAGCGGTTAATACAAAACACAGTTACCCATTACAATTTTTATTTCAATGCAAATAATAAACTGAATGATGTACTGGAAAGGGCTAAATCATCTTTCACAGACGATTATTCTTTGTTACTCCCTTTCTATAATTATTCATTAGATAAAACAGCAGCTGATTCAATTCAACTTGATTCTATTACTTATAAATCGTCTACTGGTATTGCGCTGCATGATTTACGGAATGATTGGGTGGATAATCTTTATTTGCTTTGGGGGGCATCGTACTATTTGCAGAAGAAATTTGATTCGGCCTATTTAATGTTCCAGTTTATCAATTATGCTTTTGCCCCAAAAGAAAAAGACGGCTATTATCTCGCCATCGGTAGCAGCAGGGACGGTAACTCCGCTTTGAGTATTTCTACCAAAGAAAAAAATGGTTTACCAAGAAAAGTATTTGCAGAACCACCAAGCCGCAATGATGCATTTATCTGGCAGATAAGAAATTTTTTAGCCCAGGATCAGTTTGCTGAAGCAGCAAGTTTAATTGTTGCTTTAAGAAC
>JANMFO010000238.1:0-5372 GCA_031374245.1 Chitinophagaceae bacterium
TGCACAGTATCACGACTGATGAATTTTTCGAAAAGCTAAGAACCATTATCAAAGAAGAAATCAAAACTGCTTTGCAGCAAGATCAACTACTCACAAAAGAAGGAGCCATGAAAATGGCCGGTATCAGTAATGCAATTTTTATGAAAGCCATTAATGAGGGCATTATAAAACCTCAACTCGTTAAGGGCCGTAAGAAAGCAATGTACCTTGAATCCGAAGTACTGAAAATTGAAAAGAAAAAAAGAAGGGGTTACTAATTTATAATTGTATCATTTCCTCTTCCTTCACCGGTACAAAGATTTCTTTTTTCTTTGTGATCAGTTCCATTGCATGGTTGGCATAATTAAAGTTATCGCACCATTTTTTACACCGTCTTTTGACCTGCGGGTCAAGATATTTTTCAAAGTGGTAGATAAATTTCAGCATTGCATGATTGTTTTTATAAATGTCAATGTACTCAGCCATCTTATGAAGGAAGAATTCTTCTTTTAAGCGGGTAAGATCTTCTTTTACCAATTCGGGAGAGGGCAATGGTATCGCCGAAGTGGTAATCTCTTTCAAGCCGACGGGAACCTGAAAAGGTTTTTTACCTTTATTTGTTTTTTTAACTGTGGTTAGCTTCTTTTTAAAATCTGCTTCGTCCCATTTATATTCCATGTATCGCTTTATATCAACATTTCTTTCTTTCAGTACTGAATTTAGTGCCAGCAGGTCTTTTTTACTATACAAATAATAATGCCCCTGCTTTATGCAATTGCTAAATCCGAATTCGGAACGGATGAATTTACCCGTTCGCCAGTCAGCACCTTTAATGTATCTGCTGATATCATTTTCCTTCACCCATTCACCTCTTTCTACTTTCATTTTTTGAAATTGCTTTGCAGCTTTATTTATGGCTTCGATGGAAAACTGTTCATTGACCGGAAGTTCAGTTGTTCCTATTAGTTTAGCCAGGATGAATTTCATTTCTTTTAATTCTGACAGTATCTGCTTTTGCATAGCAACAATTTTTGATGGCAAACTTAATATCTTCTGGTATTTGATTCCCGCAGAGCGGGATTGAAACACCCAATTTCCTTTTTTAGCCGCCGTTTTTATGGCTTGTTTTGCCGAAGGCTTCATTGGAAACAAGGCGTAAATACGGTAGCCGTCTGCTGGAATTTCCAAATCTATACAAGCCTTTATAGTTTCCTGTATTTCTACTCTTTATGAAGGTTTCGAGCAGCCAATACTTTATGAGTATTGTCCTTTTACTTATATTAGCCTCACGTTCTGCTAGTGAATAACAACCCGTCATACCACGAGAACCCTGATCTGTTACTGCGATTTTCGCAAGGACAGGAAGCTGCTTTTGCCACTCTCTACGACCAGTTCTATGACCGTGTATATGGCTTTGCGAAACGTTGGATCAAAGAACAAAGTGATGTGGAAGATATTACCGCTGACAGCTTTCTTAAATTATGGAATAAGCGGGACAGTTTCCAATCCATGGATAATATCGGGGCCTTCCTATATATCACGGTACGGAACGGATGTTTCAATTTCTTAAAACATGCACAAATAAAGATTGACAAACAGAATGACATCCGGCGGCAGCTAGAAGAATCCAATGAAATGGATTTTGCGAATATGGAAGTCAGGGCAGAATTTCTGAAGTTGGTCTATGCCGAAGTAGAAAAGATGCCTTCGAAGATGAAATCTATTTTCTTACTCTCTTACCGGGATGGTTTAAAACCCGCCGAAATTGCCGAAAAGCTGGAACTGCATGTACAGACTGTCAAAAATCAAAAGGCCAATTCCATTAAATTACTTCGCCTCGCTTTAGGGCATAATCCACTCATACTTGCTTTCCTGTTATATCTTGAAATGTTTCCGACGGGACCGGCGGGATGGCAGGCTTGACCACCTGTATTACCGCAATTTAAATTTTCTATAAACTTTTTATTATTTTTTATAGTACGTTTTCTTCTCTCAGTTGTAGTCTTATTAATCACCCAACATGAACGAAAAACAAATTTCCCAACTGCTGTTCAAACAACTGGAGGGAATTATTACAGGAGAAGAAAAGCTACAGCTTGAAAACTGGGTAGCTGCTAACCCGGCTAACCGGGAACTCTTTAACGAATTAAACAATGAAGATTCACTGAGTGCTGCTATTTCGGAGTACCATCCGGGTAGTTGGATCGAAGCAAAGGAAAGAATCTGGTCGAAAATAAAAGACCAGGCTACTATGTCTAAACAGGCACCTGTTATTCCCTTGCAACGCCGTTCTTTTTTTAAAGTATCGGTTGCGGCCTCAATCATTTTAGCACTGGGTATTGGTTCTTATTTCATTTTCTTCAATAAAGGCAAACAAAACGAGATTGTAAAAACCACTACCGATCCTGTACCCAATGATGTAATTGCGCCAACGGCAACGAAAGCCATGATTACTTTGGCGAATGGAAAAAAAATTTTATTGGATAGTTTAACGAGTGGAACATTGGCAACACAGGGTAATGTAAATGTGGTAAAGACTACTGATGGACAAATTGTATATAACGGTTCTGCAACTGCCATTTTGTATAATACATTATTTAATCCAAGAGGAAGTAAGGTGCAACCACTTACCTTAAGTGACGGCACGAAGGTTTGGCTGAACAGCGAAAGTTCTATACGTTTCCCAACTGCATTTGCCGGTAATGAAAGAAATGTGGAGATAACAGGCGAAGCCTATTTTGAAGTAACAAAAGATGTAACAAAAAAATTTATTGTATCTGGCAACGGGGTAACAACGGAAGTATTGGGTACACATTTTAATGTAAATACTTATACGGATGAAAGCAGTATTAAAGTGACGTTGCTTGAAGGCTCGGTGAAAGTTACAAAAGGTGCTTCATCAGGTTTATTGAAGCCCGGACAACAGGCACAGGTTAGCAGTGGAATAAAAGTTATAACCAGTGTTAATGTGGATGCTGTGATGGCCTGGAAGAATGGTTATTTCAATTTCGTTAATGCGGATATAAAAGAAATTCTGCGACAAGCTGCAAGGTGGTATAACCTTGAAGTGGTGTATGACGGAAATGTTACCGATGACAGGTATAAAGGAAAGATAGACAGAGATTCAAAACTGAGTGAGTTGTTGAAGATTCTTGAATTGAATAAGGTAAAGTTTAAGATTGAAGGAAACAGGTTGGTGGTTATGAAGTAGTGGATGGTGTCCTTCGTGAAACTCATGATGACAAGGGTATCAAAGCAGCAAGAGACTGCTTCTAGCTTCCTTCGTCGCTGTCGCAGGAGTTCTTATGGTTGGCTTAAGAAAAAGCCAGAAGTGGTTGGACACTCCTGGCAGATGCTTGAGTTAACCTAATTATAACAATCGTTCTGACGGACTGCTTATTGTAAAACCCAAACTAAAAACAAAGTTATGCTATTAAAGGCTCTTTGTAAAAGCTCCTTATGGGGAAAGCTTTTAACCAAAACAACCCCCGCCTTCGTTAAAACTGCGGCGGGTAAAAAAACGCTGTTGATCATGAAATTTACAGCTATCATCTTTCTTGCAGCTTGTCTTGCTGCCAATGCCAATGGTTACTCCCAGCAGATAACTTTATCTGCGAGGAATACCCCATTGGAAAAAGTGTTTTCTGAAATTGAAAAACAAAGTGGCTACCAGTTTTTTTACAAGGTAGCACTGGTATCTGAATTTAGAAATGTGAGTGTAGTGCTAAAGAATGCCAGCCTACAGCAAACACTTACCCAGGTACTGCAAGATCAATCTCTTGCTTATTCTATTGTTGGGAAGACAATAGCAATTACAAGAAAAAATTCTGCCACTTCGCCAACGATTATTGTGCAGGAGTTTTTACCACAGTCAATTGATGTAAAAGGTAGGGTAGTAAATGAAAATGGAGAACCAGTAG
Source organism: Chitinophagaceae bacterium (assembly GCA_031374245.1). Classification (GTDB taxonomy): domain Bacteria; phylum Bacteroidota; class Bacteroidia; order Chitinophagales; family Chitinophagaceae; genus JJ008. The sequence continues at coordinate 3,900 of JANMFO010000238.1, forward strand.
AAGGTGCTACTGTAACTGTAAAAGGGTCAAAGAATGCTACAAGTACGGATGCTAATGGCTATTTTATACTAAAGGGTGTTGATGAAAACGGAATACTTATAATTACCGGCGTGAATGTTGAAACTATCGAGGTAAAAGTAGCAGGCAAAATTGATTTGGCTATTAGGACAAAAACAAAAGTAGCTACCGGGGAAGATGTTATAGTTAAGGTTAATACTGGTTACGAGGAAATTCCTAAGGAGAGGGTTACTGGGTCATTCGAAAAAATAAGTAATGATATGTTTAACCAGCAAACGGGAACAACTGTTATTTCCCGGCTTGAATCAATTGCTAATGGGTTGTATAATGACAGACGTTCCAGTGCAAATTTCAGTAATATTGTGATTAGAGGACTCAGTACAATTCGGGGACCCAGGTCGCCGTTAATAGTTCTTGATAATTTTCCCTATGAAGGTGACCTAAGTAATATAAATCCAAACGATATTGAAAGCATAACTATTTTAAAAGATGCCGCTGCCGCTTCCATCTGGGGAACAAAAGCAGGCAATGGTGTCATTGTCATCACTTCCAAAAAAGCAAATTATGGCCAACCTCTGCGCATAACTCTTAATAATAATATCAATATTGCTGCAAAACCAGATCTGTTCGCTTTTCAAAACATTACTGCTTCTGATTTTATTAATGTGGAACAGTTTCTTTTCAACAAAGGTTTCTACAATAGCCAGTTGTCTTCCAGTTCCCGGCCAGCAATTTCTCCTGTTGTTGAATTTTTGGCCAAAAAAAATGCAGGCATAATTAACGCTGCATTCGCAGATGCCGGTATAAATGCTCTTCGTTCTCTTGATGTGCGAAACGATTTTAATGAATATATCTATCAGCAGGCTGTCAATAGACAGCATTCCGTTGGATTGCAAGCAGGAACAAATAATGTTACATGGAGTTTTGGAGCAGGACTTGATCAAAATATTTCGAATCTACAGGCCAAATATGATCGTATAACTTTGCGTAACAATAATACAGTAAAACTAACAACTAAATTAACGCTAACTCTCGGTATTGCTTACACTCAAAGTAAAAGTATCGCCGGCCGGCCAGCATACGGCCAAGTTTCCACTTCCAATGGGAACATTCCCGTTTATACACAATTGGTTGATAGTAGCGGGGGTGCTTTGCCGGTAATAAGAACATACAGGCAGGCATATCTGGATACCGCAGGTGCAGGCAAACTGCTCAGTTGGAATTATTACCCCTTAACCGACTATAAGAATGAGAAGAATACAAATTCCCTAAACGAGTTGGTCGCTAATTTAGGCATCTCTTATAAAGTCACAAGATTCTTAAGTGCTGAAATAAAATATCAATACCAGTCACAAATAAACAATGCTCGCATCCATTACAATGCAGGCAGCTATTTTACAAGAAATCTTATCAATAGTTTTAGTCTACTCAATAGAAGTACAGGCGTCGTTACAT
>JANMFO010000242.1:0-3083 GCA_031374245.1 Chitinophagaceae bacterium
TGTGAAAACTGTGGCCGTATACTGGTAGACGAGGAGTTAAGCAACAACGTAGAAATTAAATAAGAATACAAGCTAATTACTATAAACGATAGCTGCCGGTTGGTGGCTATTTTTTTTTGAATACATCAGCCACAGATTATGCGGATTAACACATATTAGAAAACTGCTATAGCAGTTTTTATTTTTGCCACGGAATCACACGAATTTTCACGAAAAAACATTCAAATGGTTTTTGCATTAATCTTTTGTGTGATTTTGTGCGTTTTCGTGGCTGATTGTATTCATCTATGTTAATCCGTGTAATCTGTGGCTGATCTATTCAAAAAAAATAGCCGCCAACCGGCAGCTATCATTTATAGTAATTTGCTTGTATCCTTATTTAATTTCTACGTTATTACTCAGTTCCTCATCCACCAGTATACGTCCGCAGTTTTCACAAATAATAATTTTTTTGTGCTGCTTAATCTCACTTTGTTTTTGCGGTGGAATAGCATTGAAACAACCACCGCAGGCATCCCTTTCTACGGGTACAACACCAAGACCGTTGCGATAACTTTTACGGATTTTTTCATAACTGGCCAGCAGGCGGGCATCCACATGCGTTTTTGCTTCAGCAGCCTGTTTATTAAAATGTTTCTCTTCTTTTTCGTTAGCGGCAATAATTTTTTCCAATTCCCCTTTCTTAGTAGTAAGCACACCCTCTTTCACCGCTACATTCTTTTTTGCTTTTTCCAGTAATACAGCTTTCTCAGAAATTTCTTCCGTAGCATCTTTAATATGCTTCTCTGCCAGCTTTACTTCCAGCTGCTGCATTTCCATTTCTTTATTAATAGCTTCAAACTCACGGTTATTCTTTACATCACTGCTTTGTTTATCGTATTTTTTAATCAAAGCCTCTGATTCTTTAATAGCAGCTTTACGCTGCTCAATAAATTCAGTCACACCGTTTATCTCTTCCTCAATGCGGGTTTGGCGTGAATTAAGCCCTTGAATTTCATCTTCCAAATCGGCTACTTCCATTGGAAGTTCACCTTTCAGAATATGAATTTCATCCAGTTTGCTTTCAATTTTCTGAAGGGTAACTAATGATGTCAGTTTTTCTTCAACTGAAAATTCTTTAACGTTTGCCATTTTATTGTTTAAAGTTTGAAGTTCAATTTTTATGTATCCAGCTTCAGTTCCCTGCTCATCGTCCCTTGCAAGTTTATCCTGAGTTTATCGAAGGAAACTCTTGTACTTCCTGTAATTCTGCTCATCTAAAAATACCGTACCGGGTTCGTTTCCACTACTGTTTTAAGGACGGCAAAGGTAGGGAATTTTTGCTCCAAAAATTCGTGTAGCAGATTGATTGTGAACTGCTCACTTTCGTAATGGCCAATATCGGCAATCAGCAACTTTCCATTGGCTTCGAAAAATTCGTGATACTTCATATCTGCAGTAATAAAAGCATCCGCCCCGGCAGCTAATGCTTTGGAAATCAGGAAACTTCCTGCTCCCCCACACAAAGCCACCTTTTTTACCACCTTGTTCAAAAAAGGGCTATGACGGATTACTGGTACTTTAAAAACCTCTTTTACCTGAAGCAAAAAAACACTTTCATCAGCCGCATCCGGCAATTCCCCGATTATCCCGGATCCAATATGCTGGTGGTTATTTGAAATCGCAACCACATCATAAGCTACCTCCTCGTAAGGATGGGCTGTTTTCATCGCCGCAATAATCTTATTCTCTAAAAAAGCTGGAAAGATGACTTCGATTTTCAACTCATTTTCAGAATGCTGTTCGTCAATATTTCCTACATAAGGATTAGTGCCCTGTCCGGCTTTAAAAGTTCCTGTACCCGCTGCATTAAAACTGCATTCGCTGTAGTTACCAATATGCCCGCCACCGGCTTCAAAGATTGCATTACGAACCCGGGCAGCTTTATCAACCGGTGCAAAAGTGAATAGTTTTTTAAGTGTGCCTTCTTTTGGAAAAAGAATGGTGACATTTTGTAGCCCCAGCATTGCTGCCATCTTACCGCTTACTCCTTCTATTACATTATCAAGATTAGTATGGATGGCATAAATAGCAATGTCATTTTTAATAGCAGCAATTACTGTTTTCTCTACATAATTCTTACCATTAATTTTCTTTAATCCGCCAAAAACAATGGGATGGTGTGCTACAACAAGATTGCACTTTTTACTCATGGCTTCTTTTACTACATCTTCTGTTGCATCCAATGAGCAAATGATACCTGTACATTCCCAACTTGCATCACCTGTAATAAGACCTGCATTGTCATACTGTTCCTGTAAGGATGGATGGGCCACTGATTCAAGAAAAGAAATAATGTTTGCAATTTTCATTGATTAAAGATAAAGAGAAGCTCTTACCTGGCAGTGCTAATCCGGAGATTATAAATGGTACACACTACGTCGTAATAAAAGCAGAAATTAAACTGCTAAAACAGGACATTTCCGGGCAACAGAAACTTTATTTGCCAAATCGAAATCTTTTGTATCTTATGCTTCCATCCTACCCCCATTGAATAGCTGTATGTCCGAAATTTTAAAAATATATCATGCTTAAAAGGACGAAAGGCCGCTTGCTGATTACATTACTCGTTGTTACCGGACTGGCAGGAACCCTGAATAATAATTCCGTTTCTCAACAAGAAAGAAAATATGCGGTATCCCTGTTGAAGGATAGTAAAAATGGCTTGCTGGAAGAGGTAAAAGATTTATCTGTCAGGCAGCTAAGCCATAGATCACCAGCATCACAGTTATCCATAAAAAACTGCCTGATGCAAATGGCTCTGACAGAAAAAAAGTTATGGGAAACCATTACCCATGCCATGCAGCAGCCCGCCAATCCCGAAAAAAGAGCCGACATAGAATTAACAGACGAAAAGTTGATACAACTGACTGAAGAAGGGGAGATCGGCACTTTAAGCACCAATACTTTTAAACAAGCCAACACACCCTGGAAAACGGCCGAAGAAGCTACTGCAAGTTTCAAAACAATGAGAAACGACCATATCAAGTATATGAAATCATCTACGGAAGACCTCCGATACCATGTGGTTCTTACCCCTGCCG
>JANMFO010000249.1:0-25383 GCA_031374245.1 Chitinophagaceae bacterium
CTTTTTATTTCTTCTTTTGTACATAAACTCGGGGTACCACCACCGAAGTAGATAGTTTCTACTGGTTTATTGGCCAGAAAATCTTTTTGTAATCCGATTTCTTTCAATAAAGCGGCAATCAGACCGTTCTTATAATGCAAAGAAGTAGCAAAATGAAAATTGCAATAATGACAGGCCTGTTTGCAAAAAGGAATATGAATATAAATACCAGCCAAGCCTGTTTCAGATTTAATGAATAATTTAGCGATGAATATCCCGGCGAAAAGCCACATGAGAAGATTCAGACTGCAAATATCGGTTCTTGTTTTCTTGTTGCTCAGTATTTATACCACAGCGCAGGACAAATACAAGCTTTACATCCGTGGAGTGGATAAAGATGCTGCACAATTGGTATCAGGTCTTGGTTTACAAACAGAGTTTACTTCCCGATTTATCTGCACCGATTATATTTCCAAATTGTCCGGCTTATTACAATCAAAAGGGTATGTAACAGCTTCTATTGATAGTTTACAATATGATTCTGTTGCTGCGCACATGGTACTTTTTGCAGGAGAACGTTATTTATGGGCAAAATTAAATACCCAAAATGTTGAGCCTGCTTTGTTAGATGCCGTTGGTTTGCGGGAAAGATTATTCATCAACAAACCAATGGATTTTTCACAGGTGCAACTGTGGCAGGAAAGAATATTGGATTATCTGGAAAATAATGGTCATCCATTTGCCAAAGTGGAATTAGATAGTTTGCAATTAGAAAGTCAGAAAGCCGGTGAACTAGGTGAAGCTGATTTGGTTTCTGCTTTGCTGAAAGTAAAAAAAGGGCCACTATATAAAATTGACAGCATCAGCGTTACCGGAAATGCCAAAATTACCAACAGCTATTTACAGCGATACCTTGATATTCCCAACGGTAGTATTTACAGCAAAGAGAAATTGTTACGCATCAATAAGAAGGTAAGAGAGCTAACCTATATCGAAGAAGAATTTCCTTCTACTCTTACCTGGTTAGGCACTGGCTCAGTAATTAATTTATACCTGAAACAAAAAAGAAGCAATCAAATAAATGTATTGATTGGTTTTTTACCCAACAACAATCAGCTGTCTTCTAAAAAAACACTGATAACCGGCGAGGGGAACCTGAACCTGAAAAATGCTTTGGGTTCTGGCGAAACCATTGGATTAAACTTTCAGGCATTACAGGTAGAATCAAAACGGCTTAATCTTTTATATCAGCATCCATTCCTTTTTAAATCTCCAATCGGTCTGGATTTTTCTTTTGATATGTTTTTAAAAGACAGCTCTTTTCTCAATGTCAACTTTCAATTGGGAGCACAATATGCTTTGAATACAAATCAATCGGGAAAACTGTTTATTCAAAAAGTGCAGACAATTGTGAGTCAGGGTGGCATTAATGCAGCACAGGTTTTTCTAACCCGCCGCTTACCGGATGTAATAGATGTAAGTTCCACCAGCCTGGGGCTTGATTATGATTTTAATAATACAGATTATCGCCGTAATCCACGGAAGGGAAATGAGTTCCATATTATCACAGCCATTGGAACAAAAAAACTGAAAAAGAATAATGAAATAACAGAATTAAAAGACCCCGGCAACCCCGGTTTCGATTTTGGAACTCTGTATGACACACTGAAATTAAAAACTTACCAGCTTCGGGTAAGGGCTACGGCAGCAAAGTATTTTCCATTGGGGAATAAAAGAAGTACGGTAAAGACGGCAGTGAATGCAGGGTTATTTCAAAGTGGCAATGTCTTCCGTAATGAACTTTTTCAGATAGGCGGTTATAAACTACTCCGTGGTTTTGATGAAGAGAGTCAATACTTGTCACAGTTTGCTATTGCCACAGTGGAGTATCGCTACCTCGTTGGACAAAATTCTTTCTTCTATGTACTGGCGGATGGCGGTTGGGGCAGCAACGGTACCCAGAACGTCAAAGCAAATTATACATATTTCGGAACGGGGTTGGGTCTTGCCTTTGAAACCAAGGCTGGTATTTTTAACCTTGCATGGGCAGTAGGTAAAAGAAATGATACGCAGCTCAACCTTCGTCAATCCAAAATCCACTTTGGCTTTGTTAACTATTTTTAATCATCTTGTACAAAGTGCAAATCACTTCAATACTTTTGCAGCATAACTTTTTCTTTTGAAAAGATTTCTATTTATTTTTTTAGGGCATTTTTTTTTGACTGGTAGTATTATAGCACAGGTAGCTGCAGATTCGGCTGGTATTATCAATCAGGATTCAGTGTTACAAAAAGATACTACTGTCCGCAACGATTATTTACTGTCTGTAATTACAGTTTCTGATTCAGTTTCAAAAAGACCGGCTAAAGATTCCGGGTGGGTAATGAAGCCGGGTGTTTCAGTTTCATCGCCAGAATTCAACTGGCTACTATTGCAGCATCATCCTTATTTTGGATTCAAAGCTTCTCCTGAAAGTAGAATGAAAGCAGATGTCAAGGAATTCAAAGGCAAAGAGCTTTTGTTTTACCTTTTGGTCTTCCTGCTTATTTTTTATGCCTTACTCCGGGTAACCTTTCCCAAGTATTTCAGTGATTTATTCCGGCTCTTTTTCCGGACTACACTTAAACAAAGGCAGATTAAAGAACAGTTAATGCAAACTCCATTGCCGTCATTATTGCTGAATGGGTTCTTTGTAATTAGCGGTGGGTTGTACATTGCTTTCCTGGCTCAGTATTTTAAATTCAACCACGGAGAGAATTTCTGGCTGTTCTTTCTTTATAGTTGTATCGGACTTTCCGGAGCTTATTTCCTGAAATTTCTGGGGCTAAAACTTACTGGTTGGTTGTTTAATGCTGAGGAAGCGGCGAATTCTTACATTTTTATTGTCTTTGTAGTTAATAAGATGATTGGCATTCTTTTGCTTCCTTTTTTGATAGTACTGGCCTTTACTTTTGGTAATGTTTACTCGGGTGGCATGACAATATCCTGGTGTTTGATAGCAGGTTTACTGGCTTATCGTTTTATTTTGACGTATGCAGCCATCCATAATGAGGTCAAAGTCAATCCTTTTCATTTCTTTTTATACTTATGTGCCTTTGAAATAGCACCCCTTTTACTGATTTACAAGGGTTTGATATTATTTTTCCAGCAAACTGCTTAACTTTGCAGCCAACTTTAGCCTACCAAACATGATTAAAAATGGGGTTAGCAAGGCCGACATCCAGGCCAAAACCGTACAGAAAATCCTGATTACGCAGCCGAGACCAGAAAGTGAGAAGTCACCATACTTTGAACTTTCCAGGAAGTACAGTGTGGAGCTGGATTTTCATCCTTTTATCCGTTTGGAAGGTATTCCTGCCAGGGATTTTCGTAAGCAAAAGATTGAAATTCAGAACTATACGGGAGTAATATTCACCAGCAGGAATGCTATCGATCACTTCTTCCGCACCTGCGAAGAGCTGAAAGTAAATGTGTCCCAAGACACCAAGTATTTCTGTATTACAGAAGCGGTAGCATTATACCTGCAAAAATTTATCCTTTATCGAAAAAGGAAAGTGTTTTATGGAGCTGATGGCACCAACAAAAGCATGTTTGATGTTATCAACAAACATAAAGGCAATGAAAAATTCCTGTATGTGTGTTCCGAAAATCAGCAGGATAATGATATAGTAAACTGGTTAAAGGCGAATAACTGTGAGTTTATGCTTGCTTTTATGTACCGCACCCAAAGCACAGATGTAAAAGAAATTCTTATACAAAAGGAATATGATGTTATCTGCTTCTTTACCCCCAGCGGTGTTAAAAGCCTTTTTGACAATGTTCCTAAGTATAAACAAAATGGAACAGTAATCGGCGCCTTTGGTAGCAACACATCTAAAGCAGTGGAAGAAGCTGGGTTGAAATTAGAAATCAAAGCCCCGCAACCACAAACGCCCAGTATGGTAGCAGCGTTAGAGCAATTTTTAGCGGCTACATTCAAAAAGAAATAAAAGTTTGTTTATAGATATTCTGAAAGGACACTGGTAAAGTGTCCTTTTTCTTTTTCAGCAAACCATATTCAGCGAACTTCGTTGTATAAGCTTAATAACTTCCAATGTCACAATTTTTCAATCAACTTATTCATGAAACCAGTCCCTACCTGTTGCAACATGCCCACAATCCTGTTAACTGGTTTCCTTGGGGTGATGAAGCATTGAACAAAGCCAAAGAGGAAAATAAGCCTATCCTGGTGAGCATTGGTTATGCAGCCTGCCATTGGTGCCATGTGATGGAGAGGGAGAGTTTTGAAGATGAGGCCACCGCCAAAATCATGAATGAGCATTTTGTCAATATTAAAATTGACAGGGAAGAGCGGCCCGACCTCGACCATATTTATATGGATGCGGTACAGGCTATGACTGGTAGCGGTGGCTGGCCATTAAATGTATTTCTTACGCCGGAGGGAAAGCCTTTTTACGGCGGTACCTATTTCCCGCCACAAAAAGCTTACAACAGACCTTCCTGGCAAGAGACGTTAAATGGAGTTGCTCAGGCATTTAATGAACGAAGGCATGAAATAGATGCGCAGGCAGAAAACCTGACAGAGCATCTATTACAATCCAATACTTTTGGGTTGCAAAAACCAAGCGAAGCGGAACAAATATTTTCTGCAGAAAAATCAACGGAGGCATTTCAAGCTATTATGAAATCGGCTGATAAAGAATGGGGTGGTTTTGGAAAAGCACCGAAATTTCCACAAACAGCTTCAATTCAATTTTTGCTGAGATATGCTCATATTTCAAAAAATGAAGAAGCCCTTACACAAGCATTTCTTTCGCTTGATAAAATGATTGAAGGAGGTATTTATGACCAAATCGGTGGTGGCTTTGCCCGATATTCAACAGATACAGAATGGCTGGCACCCCATTTTGAAAAAATGCTGTATGATAATGCCCTGCTTATTTCCGTGTTGAGTGAAGCTTACCAATTGACAAGAAAGGAACGGTATAAAGAAGTGATTGAAGAAACAATGGATTTTGTACAAAGAGAATTACTTCATCCTCAGAATGGTTTTTATGCAGCATTGGATGCAGATAGTGAAGGTGTGGAAGGAAAATTTTATGTATGGAGTTTAAAGGAGATATATGAACTGCTGGGAAAAGATGCACAGATTTTTTGCGCATACTATGATGTAACTGAGCAAGGAAATTGGGAGCATGCCAATATTCTTTGGGTAAAAAAACCGCTTGAAAAATTTGCTATTGAAAAAAACACAGATGTTGATAGTTTAAAAAAAATATTGGAAAAGGGAAAGAAAATACTGCTGGAACATCGCAGCAAAAGAATCAGGCCACAGCTGGATGATAAAATAATTCTTGGTTGGAATGCACTGATGAATACTTCTTGCAGCAAGGCTTTCAGCGCAACAGGAAAAGAAGAATACAGGGAACTTGCTATTAATAATATGAATTTTTTATTAGACAGGTTTGCAGCGGCAGATGGCAAAAGTCTTCATCACACCTGGAAAAATCATAGCGCCAAGTACCCGGCTTTTTTAGATGATTATGCTTTTTTAATTCAGGCATTGATACAACTACAGGAAATAACTGCTGATAAAAAATGGTTGTTAAAAGCGAAGGCTTTGACCGAATTGGTACTTGAAAATTTCAGCGAATCGGAAACAGGTTTCTTTTTTTATACTCCTGCTGATCAGAAGGATGTAATTATCCGGAAAAAGGAAATGTATGATGGCGCAGTTCCATCCGGCAATTCTGTAATGGCTGATAACCTGTATCGATTGTCCATTTTGTTTGACAAGAATGACTGGAAACAAAGGAGTAGGGATATGATTTCTTCCTTAGGGAAGGCCATCACCCGTTACCCAACTTCGTTTGGCAATTGGGCATGTTTGCTTCAGGAAATTATTACGGGAACTAACGAAATTGCCATAATTGGCGAAAATTTTTCAAAAATCCATCAGGATGTACTTAGAGAATTTATCCCGCACAGGGTATTAATGGCTGCGGCAACCGGAGACAATTCCTACCCGTTATTAGTAGAAAAAACAGCAGCCCGGTTAACTACTATTTTCCTTTGCCGTAATTACACTTGCAATAAACCAGTATTTTCTGCAAATCAGCTTATATCGCTGATAAACAGAGGGGAAAACTCAATTAATTTTTAGTTAAATACAATAAAACAGACTCGACCACCGTTTGAAAATTTACCGTTGGAAAATACGATTTGTTTATAAATAAATAAATATTAACGTTGTGGTAGCGAATAATTCAAAAGTTTATATTTGTCCGATACCTTTTAGATTTAAGTATATGAAAATGAGAAACCTTTACAATGTCCTTTACGCGGCTGCCTGTATGTCTTTACTGGCAGGTTGCGGAATTTTGGGCGGAAAGAAAAACAAAGGCGGAAGTCTGCCGAATGATGGTCAGGTGCATGGCATTGCGCCGGCTGGCAAGTATTCTCTGCCTAAGCCTCCTGGTATGGTGTATGTTCCCCAGGGTACATTCCATATGGGACCCAGTGATGAGGATCCTGCTTATGCATTCAGTGCCCGAAACCGTTCTGTATCAATCAGCGGCTTCTGGATGGATGCCACTGAAATTACCAACAACGAGTATCGTCAGTTTGTGCAGTGGGTTCGTGACTCTGTAGTAGCCCGTAAAATGGGTTATGTAAAAGCAGGAGCCGATGGCAATGAATACGTGGATTGGGCAAAAATGAAAACCATGAAATGGAGCGATCCTAAAGTAATGGAGCAGTTGAGCAGCACTGACATTATCTTACCTCCGGATGACAGGATTTTTGGTAAAAAAGAGGTAGACCCTACTAAAATTGCTTTCCACTCAGAAGTATTTGATTTAAAGGAAGCTGCAAAAAGGGAAAATGCTGGTAAACCCCGTTCTGCTTTTATTGTAAAAAAAGACGTTCAAATTTATCCTGATACTTTAACCTGGATTCGTGACTTTGCTTATTCTTATAACGAACCAATGACCAAAAGATATTTCTCTCACCCCTCTTTCGGTAACTACCCTGTAGTTGGCGTAAACTGGAAACAGGCAAATGCTTTTTGTGAGTGGAGATCACATCTTCTAAATTCTTACTTAGATAGCAAGAAAAGAACACAAGAATCTGACTTCCGTCTGCCTACAGAAGCACAGTGGGAGTATGCAGCCCGCGGCGGCCGTTCTCAATCAATGTTCCCCTGGGGTAATTATTACCTGAGAAATAAAAAAGGATGTTTGATGGCTAACTTTAAACCTGGTCGTGGTAACTATCCTGAAGATGGCGGTTTCTATACTGTACGTGCCGATGCTTACTGGCCTAATGACTATGGTCTGTATTGCATGAGCGGTAACGTGGCAGAATGGACTTCATCTATCTATTATGAAGGTCGCAATAACTTCCAGCATGATATGAACCCAGATGTTCGCTGGAATGCTAAAGATGACGATCCTCCTTTAATGAAACGTAAAATTATCCGTGGTGGAAGTTGGAAAGATGTTGGCTATTACCTTCAAACAGGTACCAGCACTTACGAGTACCAGGATACAACCAAATCTTATATCGGTTTCCGTTGTGTAATCGATCTACCTGCTGCGCCGACAAAAGGTCGCCGCTAATTTAAATGACATTCTGAATTACAACTCTATAAACGCATTGAGAAGGCAGTAAAATTAACCTGCCCCCTCATTTCTTTTCGCTAATAAATATCAATACAAAACCACTAAAAAAATCCAATTATGGCAGCAGCTATTCCATCCAAAGTAAGCAAGTATGTAGACGTATTCGTTTCATTTGGCGCAGCCCTCGTTATCTGGGGTGCCCTCCGTAAAATAACTCACGCAGCTGATGCTGATATGTGGTTATGGATCGGGTTAACTACAGAAGCAATCATTTTCACCCTTTATGGTATTTTATATCTTGTATATCCTGCTATTAAGGACGCTTCGCATGACGAAGAACAATTTGCAGTAGCCGGCACTAAATCCAGGGCCACTTTTGGTGCTATGGATAAAATGCTTGCCGAAGCTGATATTACCCCTGATACAATGAAGCGCTTGGGAGATGGCTTCAAACAATTAAATACAACTGTGACAGGAATGAATGGTATTTCTGATACCATTGCAGCTACCGGAGATTTTGCTGCTAAAACAAGAGAAGTAACTGGTCACCTGGATAAAGTAAAAGATGCTTATATAAATGCTGCCTCTTCTGTTGGTGCATTTAACCAGGCTACTGAAGGTGCTAAAGTTTTTCATGAGCAGATACAGGTTCTTACTAAGAATCTTTCTTCGCTCAACACTATTTATGAGCTGGAATTACAGGAAAGCAACAACCACCTGAAAGCCCTGAATGCTTTCTATGGTAAATTATCTGAAACTTCTAATTCAATGCTGAACAGTGCAGAAGATGCGAAGAAAGTACAGGAGCAAATCGGCCACCTGTCTACCAATCTTAGCCGCCTGAACAGCATTTATGGAAATATGTTAACAGCCATGCAGGGTCGCAACTAAAACAAGCAAAGACAAAAAACGATCCTTATCCGTGATTTCAAAGTCACTATTAGTAAATTAAAAACCACAAATCTTCATGTCTTTACCTAAAGAACCCCGGCAGAAGATGATCAACATCATGTACTTGGTGCTAACCGCCATATTAGCACTGAACGTATCTGCAGAGATCCTAAATGCCTTTAAAACTGTTGATAACAGTTTAAGAAAAACCAATACCACTGTAAATGCTTCTACAACCCAAATATTTCAGTCATTAACTGATAAACTGGCCGATCCTGCTACAAAAGGAAAGGCTGAAACGTGGTTGCCAAGAGCTAAGAACGTAATGGATTATTCAACTACAGCTTATAATTTTATTGAAGGCTTAAAGAATGATATTCTTACAGCTGCGGGCGGAGATCCCAAAAATCCTGCTCAAAAATTTAAAGAAGACAATCTGGATGTTGCTACCCGATTAATGATTACACAAGGAAAAGGAAAGCAATTGTTTCAAATTCTGACAGATTATAAGAAGAATGTATTAGGTGTTAATGATACTATACTAAAGGAATTTGCTAATTCTCTGCAAATCGATTTGGATAAACCAAAATCTCAAACTGGCGACAATAAGAAAAACTGGGAAGAAAGTTATTTTCACATGATTCCTACTGTTGCTGCTTTAACCATTCTTAGTAAATTTCAAAATGATATAAAAACATCTGAAAATAAGGTGGTAACATTTTGTCATGAGCAAGTTGGTAAAGTACAACTTCGTTTTGATGCTTTTGAGGCGATCGTTGGTCAGAATTCTACTTACCTGATGCCAGGTCAGGATATCGAAATAACTGCAGGTTTAGGTGCCTTTAGTAAACAAAAGCTACCTACTGTTACAGTTGGTGGAGCTACTGTTGCTCTCAATGAAAAGGGTCAGGCTCTTTATAAAAGTGCAGCGGGTGGAGTTGGTTCACATACTATTAACGTTACCGTAGCTTTTACTGATCAGGATGGTAATCCGCAAACAAGAACTATTCCGGTTAATTATACAGTTGGTTCTGCCAATGCTTCTATAGCACTTGATAAAATGAATGTGCTTTATATCGGAGTAGATAATCCTGTTACTATTGCTGCAAGCGGCGGTGGTGATGATAAGGTTAATGCTACTATCAGCAGTGGTTCATTAACGAGAGTTGGTCCTGGTAAATACATTGCCCGTGTAAATGCAGTAAACGATAACACAATCATTACTGTTTCTGTCGATGGTAAAGTAGCAGGAGCCTCACAATTCAGGGTTCGCACCATACCTGAAGCGCAAGCTTATGTAGGTGGCCAGCCTAGTGGTGCTAATATCGCTGCTGGTGCTTTTAAAGCACAGGGCGGTGTGGGAGCAGGTATCAAGAACTTTCCGTTTGAATTAAGCTATGATGTGGTAAGCTATACGTTTACCTGTGATACAGACGATGATATCGTTTTGGTACCATCTCAGGGGGCTGCTTTCAGCGGTGCTGTAAGAAACGCTATTAACCAGCATGTTCAGCCAGGCAGAATGGTAACAATTGATGCTATCAGAGTAAAAGGTCCGGATGGACGTACTACAACAGCACCTTCACTCGTTTACTATATTAAATAGACCTCAATATGAATAAGAATTTTGTAAAATTTGGAATTTGTCTGGCTCTGGCGGGTTTGCTGGTAAGTGAAGCAGATGCTCAACGTGCCCCAAAAAGAAGACCCGGCACACAGCCAACAACTAACCCTACTACAACGGGTAATGAGCAGCAGCAAAATAACAATACTCAACCACCTTCAGGGTATGATCCTTATGCTAATATTCCGATAAGGGTAGATACATCAGGTGTACTTGATAATAACACAAAAAAATCATTGCGTAATGATAACGCATTTGATAAAGGTAACCTGAACTCAAGAACCCCTCTTGCTTATGAGCACCTTCGTTGGGATGATGCCTTGTATGCAGAGAAAGTTTGGAGAGAGCTTGATCTTCGTGAAAAAATGAACCAGGTTTTTCGTTATGAAACACAAGATGATAACGGAAGCCAGATATTCATCAATATGTTGTTGAATTCTGTGAATAAAGGAGAAGTTACAGCCTTTGAAGATGACAGGTTTACTACACCACTTACTACTACAGACATTCTGCAAAAAACACAAGGAAGAAACGATACTGTTCCTGAATATGACATCAAGCAGATCGATAAAATTATCGGCTATGTTGTTACAAGGGCAAGTTTCGATCCTAAGTCCGTTACTAAAATACGTTTGAAAGAAGAATGGGTTTTTGACCGTGAGTCAAGCAGAATGTTCTGCCGTATTTTAGGAATTGGCATATTGAAAACTGAGTATTTCCCTAACACAACAAAAGAAAGAGGAACATCCTCATTATTTTGGGTTTATTATCCGGACTTACGTCCGATGCTGTCAAAAGCTGAAGTTTATAATCCTAAAAACATGGGACAAAGCAGGATGACTTGGGAAGAGCTTTTTGAAAGTCGGATGTTCAGTAGTTATATTGTAAAATCATCACTTGACAACGCATCTAATAAAATGATCAAGAATTACATTAAAGATCCAATCTTGCAATTGTTAGAAGGAGATAATATTAAAGAAAAAATATTCAATTTCGAACAGGACCTCTGGTCATACTAAAATGTTTTATTGATTTAAATATTATTTTAAGCCCCTGAATAAGGGGCTTTTTTATTATTATATATGTTCACAGAAAAGTTATTGCTGTTGATAAGTAGTTGATCTTTTCTGTCACCCGTTTATGAAATCCATCCACCTGAAAAAAATTATTTGAATTACCAAGAAACCTTAGCGAAATACAGTAAAAAAAGTTTGAACGATCGTAAAAGTCCTATAGGAAAGTTGATTAAATGTTGTATTTTCGTCTCGGTTTTTCATAGGATATTGGATTTTAAAAACGGGGCTGGATTTTTATCCTGGCCCCCATTTTTTTTAAAGCCTATCCCCCTCAGAGGATGGTAAAAAATCTCTTCCAGACATTACTTCTGAAAGTAGTTAATAACAAGACTTGCCTTTGCCTTTCCAATCACTTTTGCAAGCTCCTCCAGACTTTTATCTCTTATATTTTTTACTGATCTGAATTCTTTAAGCATCGTATCAGCCGTGGCGTTGCCAATCCCGGGAATGTCTTCCAGTTCGTTTTTAAAGGTGCCTTTGCTTCTTTTTTTCCGGTGAAAAGTGATGCCAAAACGGTGTACCTGGTCCCGGATATGACGGATGAGCTTTAAACTACTGCTATTGTAGGGAAGCTTAAGCGATTCTTTATCTCCTGAAAAGAACAACTCTTCTTCATTTTTGGCTAAACCCACTAATGTTGTATTGCCATCCACCCCCAGTTCTTTTACGGCTTCAATAGCGGCACTCAGCTGCCCTTTACCGCCATCAATTATGACTAATTGCGGAAAAGGCTGCACTTCCTCTTTAAGTCGTTTATAGCGTCTGAAAACAGCTTCTTTCATGGTGGCAAAATCATTGATACCTTCCACGGTTTTTACATTAAAGTGCCGGTAGTCTTTTTTGCTTGGTTCGCCGTTTTTGAAACAGACCATAGCCGAAACCGGGTAGCTGCCCTGAAAGTTGGAGTTATCGAAGCATTCAATATGAACCGGCAATTCCTGTAGCTGTAAGTCCTGCTGCAATCCTTCCAACAGCTTCATTTTATCCGGGCTTTTAATATTCAGGTTCAGCCTTTCTTTGTTCTTTAACTCTTCAATAAAGTGGCTCACATTTTTCTCTGAAAGCTCCAGCAACTTTTTCCTGTCGCCGCTTTTGGGAACAGTTACAGTTATTTCTGTTTGCGGGTATTCAATACAAAAGGGAACAACAATTTCTGTGGCATCACTATTAAAAGTATTTCTTAGCTGTGCAACAGAAAAACTGAGTATTTCTTCTGTTGACTCATCAAGATGTGTTTCTACTTTATTGGTTTGTGTTTGAATAATTGACCCGTTTCGAACCATCAGGTAATTAACAAAGGCAATATCTTTTTCTTTTAAAATAGAAAACACATCCATATTACCTCCCCTGGCATTGGCTACTACTGACCGTGATTGATAGTTTTCCAGAAAATCGATTTTCTTTCTTACCAATTCGGCTTTTTCAAAAGAAAGTTCGGCGGCATATGTTTTCATCTCCTCTTTAAAATGGCGGATTACGGGAGACAGGTTGCCACGCAACAGATTTTTTAATTGAGCCAGTTCCTCTTTATAATCTTCAGCTGTTTGAAGCCCTTCACACGGCCCTTTACAGTTGCCTAAATGATATTCAAGGCAAACTTTAAATTTTCCCTTTAGAATATTATTGCTGCTGAGGTTAAGTGTGCAGTTACGCAGCTGAATAGTTTGTTTAATAAACTCCATCAGCTCCCTTACTTTTTTTACGGAAGTAAAGGGTCCCAGGTATTCAGACCCATCATTGATTTTTTTTCTTGTAAGGAAAACCCTGGGGAAAGGTTCGTTTTTAATAACGATATAAGGGTAGGTTTTATCATCTTTCAGATTGATGTTGAACCGGGGCTGGTATTCTTTTATCAGTGTGTTTTCCAGCAAAAAAGCATCCTGTTCAGAATTAACGATAGTAAATTCTATCCGTGCAATACGCTGCACCAGCTCATGTGTTTTATAGCTGGTAAATGTTTTGGTGAAGTAAGAACTTACCCTTTTTCGGAGATGCTTGGCTTTACCTACATACAATAAAGTATTGCCGGAATCGAAATATTTATAAATGCCCGGTTGTTTGGGAATAGTGGAAGCAATATGTTGAAACTCGGTAGCGGTCATTAGTTATTATCCTCATTCCAGGTCACTTTGGTAGTGGTTATTATCTCCGGCTGGCCTGGCTGCTGCGTGGTTGTTACTATCTGAAAACTTTTATCCATCTGCCAAAGCATATCTTTTTTTAAAAAACCATCACGGTTATTAATCACACGATTAATAAGCACATTGTTTACTTTATCTCCGGTGGCTATATTTGGTGTTACCTGAAGCTCCTGTTTTTTAATTTCTACCTCATCGGCATTTACAGGGGTATAAGTAATGATAACCCGGTTCAGCAATTCATCATACCGTGTTTCTTCTTTGTATAATTTGGCCACTTTTTTTGCCGAAAGGTCTGGTATATCCAGAAACTCTTTTGCTACAGAACGAAACTCTTCTCTGCGGATATAACTGGTATCAATATGCAGGCTATCTGTATAAACAACTTTTGTAATAGCATACAAAGAAGTATCAACATGTGCTACCTGCTTTTCAATTAACGATAAAACAGAAATGAAGTTTTTAGCTTCCGTTTCCTTTTTTTGTTTGCAGGATGCGGTGACAAGGATAATAGATAACAAGAAAAGGGAATAAGTTCTCATGCCATAAAATTAATGGAAACAGGCATTGCAAATACAAATTGAATTAAAGTGAAAACCAATTGGCAGAAAAAAATTACTTAAGTATAACACCTACTTTCAGGCCAAAGTCAATCAGGTGTTCTTTAACGGGGTATCTTTTTTCAAAACTGGAAAGCAACTGGTAGCGTACCTGTGGCCCGACTTTCCATTTAATTTTGCCAGTTGTATAGCCTGCAAAAACTTCGAAGCTGGTGCTTACATTCCATTTGCGGGTAAGTGATGGTACTTCAGCATAGTTTTTAAAATCTGTAGAAATAAGATAAGCCCTGTCACCTAATATGTAAGTAGGCTGAATTGTTCCTGCTATACCAAGATAGGTGGTTTTCCGTGTATCAGTTACATTCACGTCAAGACCAACCGGTAATGAAGCAGAAATATAGAAGTTAGACAACCAATCGGGTTTGGTGTAGGATTCGAAATTCCGGTAGTTGGCTTGTATGGTGGAAACGGAGGCAGAACCATTGTCATTAGTTAACGCCAGCCGGGCATCTTCTTGCTGATAGGGATAAGCTTTGATATCATACTTGCTTACATTCAATTGCAAACCGGTTGTTAGTTTTACATTTTTACCAATCGGGTAACCTACATTAAAGCCTAATTCAAGCCCGATATCAGGTTTATGGGTTACCACATTGTTAACATCATCAGTTGCAACCACATAGTTTAATGGACTGCTGCCACTGATTTGTTGCGTATTTGCAATAAAAGGTTTATTCTCTACAAGTTTTCGATAGCTGACAGTAGGTAAAAAGTAAATCTGCCAGGATAGCCTTTTTCTTTTTGATATTTTTTGATAAGAGTTAACCACACTTTCAATGCTAAGCGGATAAATATCTTTTTTCTCAGAAGATTGATTATCGCTTAATGTTGTAGTTGCCTCACCTTTCTGCGTGTATGATTCATAATAAACGTTATTATTTTGTGCCAGATTAGCAGGAGAAGAAGCAATAGAAGTTACCTCTGGTTTATTACGTATAACTTCTTTAGCATAAACAGGCGCAGGTGTGGCGGCAACAACTTCAGGCTGATTTATAATTGTTGATGTAACCGGTTTTATTTCAGGTTGAACAACATCTGGCAAAAACTCATTCTCGTTATTCAGCTGAGTAGTAACGTCAGCTAAGAATAAATTATTCGGAAGATTGCCTGAAATCCCACCAGGTACTTTGGAACTTGCAGATTTAGCAGGTGCAATTATAATGGCCTCGATTTTTTGTGCTTTTTGTCCGTTAGATTTCTTTGAAGAAGCTATGGTTGTATTGCTGGTTAATAGTTGTTTTTTGCCTGAAGGGCTTAATAGCATAACCCAAGTAACGACACCGGTAGTTAACAATAATAATGTGAGACCTATGCCATACCACCGTCTGCGGGTATGCAACGTATTATTGATGTTGTCCCATACCTTTTCCGACGGAAACATCCGGTATTGGTCAGTATTTTGTTTTACAAACTGCTCAAAATCCTTATTATTAAAATTACTCTCCATAACCAGTCAGCATTAAGGGTACGTTTAAAATTATCTCTGGCTAACGGCGGCAAGCCAATCCAGCTCTTGTTTAGGTTTTTGTAATATTCTTTTACGGATTAATATATCTTCCAGCATTGCTTTAGCCCTTGTGTATTGGCTTCGGCTGGTGCTTTCTTCAATGTCAAGCATATTGGATATTTCCCGATGACTATAGCCTTCTACGGCATAAAGGTTCAAAACGGTTCTATATCCAATAGGCAGCAATCTGATACATTCCACTACCTGTTTAGCCTGAATAATGGCCGGCACACTTTCCTCTCTTACCTGTACACCCGTTGCATGAATAATGTCAATACTCTCATTGAATTTTTTATTCTTTTTCAAGATGTTGATGCAGGTGTGTACTACAATTCGACGAATCCACCCCTCAAATGCACCACGGTTTTCAAATGTGTGTATTTGTAAAAAAACCTTGATAAAACCTTCCTGCAACATGTCCTCCGCATCTTCCCGGTTGTGGGCAAAACGATAACAAACAGCCAGCATTTTAGGACTGTACTTGTTGTACAACTCCCGTTGGGCTGTGGCATCATTATTCAAACAACCTTTTATAATGGCTTCCTCCGTCATAACTTCCTTTGGTTGCCTGTAATTTAGACAATTTTGTGAAACAAATGCTGCACAGGATTGTAAAATTTAATACCCTGTTTAAAAGTAAAAAGGTGAAAACCAATGGCTTCACCTTTTTACTAAGCTGCCGGATGAAAAATATTATTTACAAAGTGGCTCTGAGGGCTACAACAAAATTTCTTCCCGGCGCAGAAAACCCTGAAGCAAAATACCTGTAGTTTTTGTCAGTTATATTTTCAACAGCTAATTGAAGGGTGATATTTTTTGTGAAAGTATAACTACCCCTCCAGTTAATTGTAAACCAGGATGGCATACCTTCCGGGGTGGCATATTGGCCATTGTCTTCACCATCAGGATTGTAATCTTTGATCTTCTTCCAACCATTATACATGCCAAACAATTCGGTGTTGAATTTATTATCTGTGTACGTAAGGCTCGATTTACCAAATACCGGTGGCACATGGTCCAACGGTTTTTCAGTTCCATTAGGATTTTTATAGCGACCATAGGTCTGGCTTACAGTATTGTCAAGAGACCATTTTTTACTTAATTCAATTTTAAGCCTTGCATTAATGCCACGTACATACGCCTTGTTTACATTCTGGCTTGCATATACAGCAGATTTTACACCATTGTAAATAATTGAATCTTGCCCATTTAATTGGAAAGGGGCTGTGGCTATTGCATTTCTGAACAAGGTATAAAAACCGGTTACTTCAAATCGTACTTTATCATTAATTGACTGGGAAAAACCTAAATCAAAGTTATAAGTGTATTCAGGATTAATTTCAGCATTGGGAATTATTACCCGTTTAATTGCAGTGCTTGATTCAAATATTCTTACAGCATCATCGATATTGGGGGCCCTGAAACCAGAAGAAATATTTCCGGTAATTCGTAAGCCGGTAGATGGCATATAGATTGCGCCAAGGTTACCAGTAACAGCAAAAGGGCTTTGCTTAATATCTGTAACGGGCAAATTAAAGAATGAGTTATCAATAATAGTTGAATGAAGATTAACCAACTGGAGACGGATTCCATCATTCAATATTAATTTCCCCTTGCTAAGTTTCACCAGGTGTTGTGCATACAGACCAAGGTAGTTCATCTTATTTACTCCATCCGGATAGCGGGAATCCAGTTTAATAACAGCACCAGTAGTCAGATTAGTTCGATCCGCTACTGATTTTACATCATTCAATTGTCCGTCAATACCAATACTTAATTCATTGGCGCCCCATGTTTTTTTACCATCAATAGTAAAGGCAGCAACTTTTACATGCTCTCTGCGGCTATCAAAGCGATCGTATCGGAGGTACTCTCTTTGCTGACGGCTCTCTTTAATATCCTGGTAATTCAGGTTGATTTTAAATGCATCTAAAAAGCCGATACTGTCAACATTTAATTCGTAAGCCCCCATTACTCTTGTTTGCGGTCCGTAAAACCACTCTGCATATCGTAAGGTGGTACCAATCGTACCACCAAAATTTCTTACATCCTGTAGCCTGTCATAACGGGGAACATTGGATGAATTCGAATACTGAAAATTTAACTGGTGTGAAACTTTATCAGATTGTTTGAACAATAATTTCTGAGTAATGTCCCATTGTTTGTAGCCAGAAAAACGTTGTACCCTGTCATCATCGTTAATAACAACTCTGTCGATACCATTATTGGTTTCGATATACCGTGAACGGCGTCCAAAATTGTAATACTTATCCCTGTAGTTATTTCCCATTTTCATATCACCAAAATCACTGTAAGTGTAAGATTGCAGCCAGCCGAATTTTTTTCCGGCTATACTTGCATCAGCATGACCGGTTTTTTCTTCGTTAGCAGAACTATAACGAACAAAACCAGTTCCTTTTACAAATAGTTTATCGTTTGCAGAGAGAATAGGTGATTTAGTTCGGAAGTGAATAACACCTCCAAGTGCATCACTTCCGTAAATAGTAGAGGCTGGTCCGTACAATACTTCTACTCTTTCCAGCATGTTCTGATCAACAGTAATAGCATTTTGTAAATGGCCTGCCCGATATATAGCATTATTCAGCCGCACACCATCAACTATCAGCAACACACGGCTGGCTTCAAACCCACGGATTACTGGACTGCTGCCACCTTGCTGGCTTTTTTGAACAAATACATTACCGCTGTTTTGAAGCAGATCGCCGGTATTTTGGGCATTATACCGGGCTATAGTTTTGGCACTGAGTATGTCTATTTTTTGTGCCAGGTTTTTTTTCTTTTCAACAAACTTGTTTGAGTATACCACTGCTTCGTCCAGGTTTTTTTCATCAGTTGTATCCTGTTGTGAATAAGCAGCAATAGACAAATAGAGCAATGCAGAAAGCAGTGCAATCTTTCTCATAATATTTTTTTTTGAGATTACAGAATTGTTTAGTCAATAATTAAAGGCTGCAATCAAACTTGGGGGGGAGGGGTGAGAATAGCAATAAATTGTGAAGTCGGGTGGTTTTCATTTCCCGGAAAATAATTATTTCTTGAAAGAGTGAGAGTAAAATTTTCTATTGATGTATTGTCAAATGTCACTTGTAAAAGCTGGAAAAACTGTGCTAATAATCTGCTTCCTGTATTATTGTCATTTTGCTGATTTTTTTTCACCTGATTAACCAACAAAGTTTCATCATCATCATAAAGCCCGGTAAAAATAATTTTATCATTGCCGCTATTTTCAGATCCCTTTATGTCAAACATTCTTCCGTTTACAAGTATTTCTTTCCCTTCTTTAATCCATTGCACATTATTTTCAGCAAGGGTAATGGTATGTAACATTTTACTTTCAAGCCGTTGTTTCATGTTGTGGCGAATTGCCTGCTGCCTGATTCCGGCAAAAATAATAAACAGCAAAGGAGCAAACCCAAGCAGGAGAAAGAAAAGGGGCGTTATTTTTTTGATTACAGATTTCAAATTTAAAAGCAGTAAAATATGATCATTTCTTTCTTATCAGGCTGTCTATCGGGTACATCGCTTTCATCGTATCCATCACTGACTGTGCCCATCCTGTTATTTTAGCTTTTTCATCTTCAGTCAATTTAGCGTCTTTATGTATCCAGGTGTAGGAGTTCAAAGGCATTTTTCCTTCTTTTACCTCATCTATCACTTCTTCCATTTTACGATATTGCCTGCGCAGGTTATAGTTTGCAAATTCAGAAAGATTAAGTTCTTTTTTCGCATCGTTAATATGCGATGCCAGCCACCAGGCAACAGGCTGTATATTGGCATACCATGGGTAGCGGGTGTTATTGCTATGGCAATCGTAACAAGCTTTTTTCAGAATAATAGTTACATCATCAGGAATTGCAAAGGCTTTACTTATGTGATTAACAGCCTCACCTTCTTGTTTATTTTTTTCGGGACGGAAGAACTGAATAACAATTAATGCTGCCAGCAAAAAAAGAGCAGAATATCTCAATATTTTTTTCATCTTAACTTATATTACTATAAACTAAATTAATACATTCCCTGTCATTTCTTTAGGAATTTGTATTCCCATTACTGTCAAAATTGTTGGCGCAAGATCTCCCAGTTTTCCGGGCTTAATGGTTCCTTTCCATTCTTTATCGATAATAAAAAAAGGAACCGGGTTTAATGTATGAGCAGTGTTGGGCGAACCGTCTTCGTTGATCATATAATCAGCATTGCCATGGTCTGCAGTCAGGAAGATAGTATAACCATTTTCCAACCCTGCTCTAACCACCCTTTCAACACATTTATCAACTGTTTCTACAGCTTTAATAACTGCTGACCAAACACCTGTATGGCCTACCATATCTGCATTGGCAAAATTCAAACAAATAAAATCAGCCGATTTATTTTCAATTTCAGGAATCAGTGAATCTGTTAATTCATAAGCACTCATCTCTGGCTGCAAATCATAAGTAGCTACTTTGGGAGATTGCGCCATAATTCTTTTTTCCCCTTCAAAATTTTTTTCCCTGCCACCACTGAAGAAGAAAGTAACATGCGGGTACTTTTCTGTTTCTGCTGCACGGATTTGTTTTAATCCATGTTTTTCCAGTATCTCACCAAGTGTATTATTTAAGTTATCTGTTTCAAAAATTACATTGACATTTTTATAAGTACTGTCGTATTCCGTCATGGTAGTATAATGCAGCGACAGTTTTTGCATATCAAACTCAGGGGAATCAGTTTGTGTAAGTACCTGAGTTATTTCTCTGCAACGGTCAGTACGGAAGTTGAAGCAAATAGCTACATCGCCATCCTTAATAGTAGCTAATGGTTGTTGCCCTTCATCAAGAATAACTGTTGGTTTAATAAACTCATCCGTAATATTATTCGCATATGCATTTTCTACAGCAGCAATTGCATCGGTAGCTTTCTCGCCTTTACCATTTACCAAAGCATCGTAAGCCAGTTTCACTCTTTCCCATCTTTTGTCCCTGTCCATAGCAAAGTAGCGACCGCTTACGGAGGCTATTTTGCCAACAGAACTGTTGAGGTGTTGCTGCAGCTCTATCATAAAAGCAAGACCACTTTTAGGGTCACAGTCACGGCCATCAGTAAAAGCATGAATAAAAACATTTTTTAAGCCTTCAGTCTTGCATACATCAACAATTGCTTTCAAATGGTTGATATTTGAGTGAACACCACCATTGCTTACCAAGCCTAAAAGATGTAATGGTTTATTATTGGCTTTGGCATACTGGATGGCCTGTAGAAAAATTTCATTTTTGGCAAAAGAACCATCCCGTACTGCCACATTTATCCGCTGCAATTCCTGGTACACCACCCGTCCGGCACCCAGGTTCAGGTGACCTACTTCCGAATTTCCCATCTGCCCGTCCGGCAAGCCCACTGCTTCTCCGCAGGTAATCAGCGTTGTATTAGGGTATTTTGCATACAACGATTTTGTAAATGGCACTTTGGCATGCTGAATAGCGTCAGACGAAGCAACTTTTCCTAATCCCCACCCGTCCATGATGACGAGTATTACTTTTTTTTTCGACATTTTTATCAACAATTTGTTGTTAGTATAAGTACAATCATTTTCAGGGGCAACGCCCCATCCGTACCCTGTAAAACTACATTCAAATTGCCTATTTGCCAGCTTGTTTGCGAAAAACTGGTGATTTTTAGTATTTTAGACCTGTAGAAGACTTGAAAATACTGTGGCATGTTTTTAGATTAATATCCCTGTGAAAACCTATTTTATTATGAAAGCATTATTTACATCTTTACTGCTTAGTACTGTTTTGCTGCTTTCGTCATTTGAAACGCAGAGTGCAATTGATGGAGTTATCAGCGCATTGCGTTCAGGTAACTCTTCACAGCTGTCTGCTTACTTTGATGATAATGTGGAACTCACATTGCCAGATAAAAGTGATAGTTACAGCAAAGCACAGGCACAATTAATTGTAAAAGATTTTTTTGGCAACAACGGAGTGAAGGGCTTTGAATTAAAACACAAAGGTGATTCACCAGGAGGCCATTTCTGTATCGGCACATTGCAAACCAATGCCGGGAACTTCCGAACCAATGTTTTTATGAAAACAAAAAGCGGCCGGGAAGTGGTAAAAGAAATCCGCTTTCAATCCATCGACTAAGTTTAGTTTAATATAATTTTTAATGCCCCGTCTTATTAAAAGATGGGGCATTTTTATTGATTAGTGAATAGCTATATGCGAAGTAGTTATTTTTGCAGCTATGAATTTTGATGAACAATTGCACCACCTTGTAGATGAAGCTTTAAAAGAAGATATTGGTGATGGCGACCATTCTACATTGTCAAGTATAACTGTAACCGCAAAAGGCAAAGCTGTATTGAAAATAAAGCAAGACGGCATACTCGCAGGTATGCAAGTTGCCGAAAAAATATTCAGCTATAAAGAACCATCTTCTGTTTTTACAGCTTTTAAGAAAGATGGAGAAGATATGAAGAACGGAGAGAAAGCTTTTGAGGTAGAAGCATTAGTGCATACCATTTTGCAATGCGAAAGACTAGTGCTGAACTGTATGCAACGAATGAGTGGTATAGCAACGCTAACTAAACAATACACAGATAAACTGAAAGGGTATAAAACAAAGCTACTTGACACCAGGAAAACAACTCCCAATTTTCGTTTATTAGAAAAAGAAGCGGTAAGAATTGGCGGCGGTGTTAATCACCGTTTTGGATTGTATGATATGATTATGCTGAAGGACAATCATATTGATTATTGCGGCGGAATAGAAAATGCAATTGACAAAGCAGCAGCATATGTGAAAACTGTAAAACCCGGTTTAAAGATTGAAGTAGAAACAAGAAGTATTGATGATGTGATGAGAGTAATAGCTATGGGTAAGGGAAAAGTATTCCGCATTATGCTGGATAATTTTAAACCGGAACAAATAAAGGAAGCCGTTGAGTTAATAAAAGAAGACTTTGAAACCGAAGCCAGTGGTGGTATCAATCTTGATAATATTGAAGAGTATGCAAAGGCCGGAGTTGATTATGTAAGTGTGGGTGCATTAATACACCAGGCAAAGAGCCTGGATTTAAGTTTGAAAGCCGTAATTGTATAAGTATGTCAAAAAAGAATAAACCAGATACAAGGGGATTCGTTTATAGCACCGACCCCAATTTTTCTTTTGAAGAAGAACAGTCAACTGCCGAAACTTTACAACCTGAACAGCAAAAATTGAAAGTAAGATTAGATACCAAACACCGGGCAGGTAAAGCAGTTACATTAGTTGATGGTTTTATTGGTAAAGAAGAAGACCTGGAAGAGTTGGGTAAAAAACTAAAATCGTTTTGTGGTACCGGAGGTTCTGCTAAGGATCGAGAAATAATTGTACAAGGAGACCAACGGGAAAAAGTGTTGCAGTGGTTGGTGAAGAATGGCTATAAGCAATCCAAAAAAATTGGATAATTTATTATAAGGCATACACTACTATTATGCTGAGTAGAATTATCAGACGATGAACGGCATCCTTCGATAAACTCAAGGTAACCTTGCAATGAAACTGATAGTAGCAATGTAAATGGTAATAAAAGAAAACCTACTACTTTAAAACTATAAGAAAGTAAAATGATTTTTAGCTCTAAGTCTCCCTTTAGGAGACAAAGGCTTTACTGCCCCTGCGCCTGCGAATACCCTTTCATTTTTCCCCACATATTTAGCAGTTCGAACGAACAGATTTTAAAGTTGCCACTCATGCTGACGTACAGACTAATTACATCATGTTGGGTCAATGGAAAATCATCAATACTTTCAAAACGAACATTGTATTGATTAACTAGGTTGGTATAAACAGAGCCAGTCGGCCACACTTGTGTACCACGGTTACTAATGTTGATGAGATTGAATTTTACCCCGGCATGTCTTTTACATTTTTCAGCAATAGCAGATGGCTGTTCCCCGCTTTCAATAAATAAATCCACACCTACTATGGTTTCGCTTTCACCCTCTTTAGAAACCATCATCGAATTCATTTCCAGTTTCAATGGAGTAGGCGTGCCGGGTTTATTAGGAATAATTTCTCTTGCACCTACTTCCGGTTTCTTACCAAAGTTGCTGATGATGGCTTCCGCAAATTGTGTAGTGTTTACCGAAGGTTTTGTTTTATCACCAAAGTCACCAGTGTGGGTACCGTTTTCTAAAGTGTACAATAATGCATTTTCAATAATAGAAGCATTTGCTGTTAATCCAACGTGGCGAAGCATAGCAATACCGCTTAATAAAAGTGCAGTTGGATTAGCAATATTCTTTCCTGCAATATCTGGTGCTGTACCATGCACGGCTTCAAAAATGGAAATATGGTCACCGATGTTGGCTGAAGGTGCAAAGCCCAATCCACCGACTAAGCCTGCACATAAATCAGAAACAATATCACCTTGCAGGTTGGTTAGCACTAATACATCAAATAAATCAGGCCGGGTAACTAATTTCATGCAGAGGTCATCTACAATAATATCATCTGATTTTATCTCGGGATATTCCTTCGCCACTTCCTGGAAACATTCTAAAAACAAACCATCCGTTATCTTCATAATGTTTGCCTTGTGAACACAGGTAATACGTTTTGTCATTTTTTGTTTCGCCATTTCAAACGCATAACGGATAACCTGCATACTTCCCGGCCGGGTAATGAAGCGGCGGCTTAATGCCACATCATGGGTAAGCATATGCTCAATACCACCATAGGTATCTTCAATATTTTCTCTTACCACTGTTATATCAATCAGAATACCTGCTTTGCTGAAAACGGTATCTACGCCATGCAGTGTTCTGAAATCTCTTTTATTCGCAAACGTATTCCATGTTTTTCTTGCTGTTACATTAATACTTTTTACACCTTTACCTTTCGGTGTTTCCATCGGGCCTTTAAAAAGAAGACCCAATGCTTCAATCGTTGCTTTGGCTTCCGGTGTCATACCATTATTAAAACCTTTATCAAACACCCATTTACCCATGTCCACAAATTCATATTCCAACGGTACACTATTGGCTTTAAAGATGGTAAGTACTGCTTCCATTATCTCCGGGCCTATTCCATCACCTTTTGCAACAGCTATTTTCATATCAAGATATTTTTAAATTAATGTCGTAAAATTAAGCCCTGCCCGCTAAATTGAATGTGAAATATATGAAATATCATCGCCCAGAGGGAAAAGAGAGAAAGAGGAATACAGGTGAATCACGCAGAGGACGCAAAAAACGCAGAGAAATACAATTGCGGATAACCTCAGCGAGCCCTGTGTCCTCTGCGTGAAAATCCCTCTTGCCTTCTCCCTCAATTTGTTTATTTTTACCACATGACCAGCATGATATCCGAAGGAGTGAAAGTGAGTGTAGAAACATTCTACCAGGCTGACTACAGCAACCCGCTGCAATCAGAATTTATGTTTGCCTACCGCATTGCACTGGAAAATCACAATTCTTTTCCGGTAAAACTGCACCGCCGCCATTGGTTTATTTTTGACAGCAATGGCAGCCACCGGGAAGTAGAAGGCGAAGGCGTGGTGGGTGTGCAACCAACTATACAACCCGGCGAAAATTATCAATACGTTAGCGGTTGCAACCTACGCACCGAAATGGGCCGAATGAATGGCACTTACCAGATGGAAAATCTCCACAGTAAAAAAATGTTTGACGTCAGCATCCCTTCTTTTGAGATGATAGTGCCGATGAAGAATAATTAGTCCCTTTTAGGGGGACAGGGGGCTTATCCTTCTCGTCCTCTCCTTCATCAATGCAATCGCTTCTTCTTTCGATTGAAACATATTGCCGTTAATATTGACTAAGTTATCGGCCAATTTATCGTACCGCTTAGTAAGCAGCCAGGTAAAAATGTGCAGGTAGTGAATGCCATCAAATACAATGGCTTTGTTTTTTGCAAATTCATCTTTG
>JANMFO010000273.1:0-13016 GCA_031374245.1 Chitinophagaceae bacterium
GGAGACAATACAATTTCTTCCTCCTTTGCTCCCATACATACCTACGCTAAGGCAGGGCCATTTACTATAACACTTACTGCCACATCCAATACCTGTCCGTTGCTGGCTGATTCAATAAAGAAAGTGATAACAGTAAACCCGGCAATACCCGGAATTAAATATCCTCCGGCAAGGGTTCTTAAAAATGTACCTGCAACTTTATCAGCAAGAAGTATCGGGCAACAGTACACCTGGCAGCCATCGTTTGGATTGAGTAATTCATCTATCAGCGCACCGGTGGTTACTACTGCCAATGATCAATTATATACCATACGAATCATCAGTACCGGTGGTTGTATTACCGTTGATACATTGCTAGTTCAGGCTTTTGCAAAATCAGAAGTATTTGTTCCAAAAGCATTTACTCCAAATAGTAATAATGCCAATGATTTGTTGCGACCACTTTGTGTAAATATTCCTGTAATAAATTACTTCCGGGTGTATAATCGCTGGGGACAATTGGTTTATCAAACACAAACACCCGGAGATGGCTGGGATGGGGTCTATAAAAATGTGGCACAGCCAATGGAAACGTTTACCTGGATTTTTGAAGGAGTAGATGCCAACGGGGCAATAATAAAAGCCAATGGTAAAACACTCTTAATACGTTAATCATACGATAATGAAAAAATTTATCATTATACTTTGCTTAGTCTTTTCAGTGGTATCGAATGCACAGTCATATCATTTTTCGCAGTTCTATGCTACGCCATTATTAATGAACCCCGCATTTACCGGCTATACCGATGGGCCATACCGGGTGGCTAGTAATTACCGGTCGCAGTGGAGCGGTGCAAATGAGCCATATACGACCAGCTCACTGTCAATAGACTTCAGTCCGCTAAGAAAAAAACTGGCTGATGGAAACCGGTTGGGATTTGGTCTTTCAGTTCTGAGTGATAAAACAATGGGGGGTGCTGTTCAAAATAATTTTATTGGTTTTAGCACAGCATATAATCTTTCTTTAGATGCAGATCAGGTACATCATATCGGATTGGGCTTCCAGGGAATATACAGGGAACGAAGAGTTGATTTTAGCAGGCTGTCATTCGAAAACCAATTGAGCAGTGGTGGCTTTGATCTTTCCTTACCAACCGGGGAGTCAATACCGTCCGGGAAGAAAGGTTATTTTGATCTGAGTGCCGGTTCGCTTTACAATTATACAGCAGATGATAAATCTTTTTTTGCCGGAGTAAGTGTATACAATATTCTGAAACAAAAAGAAACTTACCTGTCAGAAGAATTTACCATGCCTAAGCGTATTAGCTTGCTGGCTGGCGGCAGGTTAGATGTAGGCTATAGTGGCATCCTTCATCTTTCTCTTAATTATCAAACCCAGGGCAAAGTGAATGAAACAACTATTGGTGCTGCTTATGGGCTACAGTTGGGTTCCGAAAAAAAGCAGGTAGTAAGCTTTGGTGCGTGGCACCGTATTAATGATGCAATAATTCCATACGCAGGTTATCAGTTGAATGGTTTTCAGGCAGGATTCAATTATGACTATACAATTTCAAAATTGAAAACCGGAGGCCAGGTAAAAAGCGGATTTGAAATAAGCCTTGTTTATACGGCAGAAGATAAAAGTGAATTAAAGAGACTGATTCCCTGGTATTAATTGGCTTTAATTATTTCTAATCAGCAAATGAGTTGATTATTACAACGGCGAGTGAGATGTAATGTCCTTTCTCAGAAGTATTCCCATGTTTTTTAATACAGCAATTGCTACCAGCATAAAAGCTACTAAGATTACCAATATCAATTCTGGTTGTACTGCTCTTAGCCAATACACTTCTATTAAAATAAATCCGTGGAGGAAGCAGATTAGTTTGGCAGCAAAGCTGTGACTGAAACCCTGATTGGTTAATAGGTGATGAATATGTGTTCTGTCTGCTTCAAATGGTGAGTTGCCTTTCCAGATACGAACTGTAAATACCCTGATGGTATCAAAAACAGGAATAAAAACAATACCAAAAACAAATACCGGGGCATTAAGTACTATCGGGTTAGGTATCATTACATTTACTTGTATCAGCCGGATACATAAGACAGCTATTACAAAACCTAACACCAATGAGCCGGTGTCTCCCATAAATATTTTGGCAGGATTGAAATTGAAGTATAAAAATGAAAATAATGCTCCCGCCAGTGCAAAAGCTATCAGGGCTGTGTTTGCATCGCCACTCATTGTAAGAAACATACCAAGTGTAATAAGACTCATAAAACCCAAACCACCAGCCAGGCCATCAATGCCATCAATAAGATTGAAAGCATTAGTGATACCGGCTATGGCTAATATAGTAAAAGTATACTGAGCCATTAACGGTAAGTCATAAATACCAAACAAACCATCAAACGAAGTAATGCGGATACCGGATAAAGCTATTAATGCTGCAAGGCTGATTTGTATAAGAAACTTATACCTCGCCGAAAGATCTTTTAAATCATCCATAATGCCCAGTGCAAATAATACTACAATTGAAAAAAAGAAACTTATCTGCGCCAGTTGATTACTGAAAGGAAACCAGAGAAACATAGCCATCATCATACCTGCTACTATTGCAATACCACCCATAGTTGGAATAGGTGATGTGTGTTCTTTCCTGGCATCAGGTATATCATACAGCCTGTATTTTTTTACCAGGTGGATAATGGGAGGAATAGCAATAAGTGTTACTACAAATGCAGTAATAAAACACAATAAGGCAGACTTATAGTCATGAAAGTACAGGTCTAACTGTAACAGGTGGATGTGGTTGTTCATTGATACCCGGTTTTTCTGGTATTGGCTCTGTAATGTAATATAGATTGATATTTAAAAAACAGCAAGGCAGTTTTTTAAAATCAGCAAAAAAAACGGACTTCTCGTTTAAGCACCTGTGGTATTTAACCAACAGTTTGGGATATTTTCTATAATAAAACCGTAATTTTCGCACTAATAGAAAACCCTTATGGATATCAGTTTTAGTTAGAAATTGCACCGCTGAGGATATACTAATTTTGTTTTAAACTATTTTTTATTTCTTCCACTTCTCACATATTATCTACACCAATAGAATATTTAAAAGGCATTGGACCGCAAAAAGGTGACCTGCTGAAAAAGGAGGCCAGCATTTTTACATTCAGTGATTTACTGGAGTATTATCCTTTCCGGCATATTGATAAAACAAAGGTTAACCTGATAACTGAAATAAATCCGGAAACAGAATTTATTCAAGTCGCCGGAGTACTTGTGAGTTTTGAAGTGATTGGTCAAAAAACTGGTAAACGATTAGTAGCACAATTGAAAGATAAAACCGGCTTTCTTGAATTAACCTGGTTCCAGGGACTGAGTTGGGCAGAAAAATTACTGGTAGTGGGCCAATCATATCTTGTTTTTGGTAAGGTTACTTTTTTTAATGGAAAACCACAAATAGTTCATCCGGAACTGGAAGTATTGACAGCACCGCAACAATTGGGCAAAAGTTTTTTAGAACCAGTTTACCCTACTACAGAAAAATTAAAGACAAGAGGACTTGGTGCAAGGCAAATTGGTAAGCTGACACAGTTATTGATTGGAATGATTAGAGAAAAAGATATTACCGAAAATTTGCCTTCAACTATTCTCAACACAGTAAAACTTACCAATCGCTTTAACGCCTGTAAACAAATTCATTTTCCGCAATCCACTGCTGAGTACGAAGAAGCTGTAAAGCGGATAAAATTTGAAGAACTTTTTATTGCACAATTGCGGGCAAATTTATTGCGAAGCAACCGCCACCGTTTTTCTAAAGGCGTGGTGTTTGATAAAGTAGGCGATTTGTTTAATGAATTTTTTAAAAATCATCTCCCTTTTGAATTAACCGGTGCACAAAAAAGAGTGATAAAAGAAATAAGAACAGATACGGCAAGGGGAAAACAAATGAACCGCTTACTGCAGGGAGATGTAGGCAGTGGGAAAACGATTGTGGCAGTACTCGTAATGTTGCTGGCAATTGATAATGGCTACCAGGCCTGCCTGATGGCTCCAACAGAAATTTTAGCACAGCAGCATTTTAAAACCATAAGTGACTTACTGGAAAAAATGGATGTCCCGGTCCGGTTACTTACAGGTTCAGTTAAATCAGCACAACGGAAGAAACTGTTAAATGAATTGGCTGAGGGGTCATTAAAAATCTTAATTGGCACCCATGCCGTAATTGAAGATGTGGTTCAGTTTAAAAACCTCGGTATTGTTATTATAGATGAACAACATCGGTTTGGTGTGGCACAACGGGCAAGACTTTGGCAAAAGGCAACTATACCGCCGCATATATTGGTAATGACAGCAACACCCATTCCCAGAACATTGGCTATGACGGCCTACGGGGATTTGGATTATAGTGTGATAGATGAATTGCCGCCGGGCCGGCAACCCATCACCACCGTTCATCGTTATGAATCGCAACGGAGCAGAGTAATGGATTTTTTGCGGGCAGAAATTGATAAAGGCAGGCAGGTATATATTATTTTCCCATTGATTGAAGAAAGTGCCAAAATGGATTATGAAAACCTGATGAAGGGATATGAGAATGTACAAACCTATTTTCCCGAACCAAAATACTGGATTAGCATGGTGCATGGTAGGCAACCGGCATCACAGAAAGAGCTAAACATGAAAAGATTTGTTGAAGGCGATACCCAGATAATGGTTTCAACAACGGTAATAGAAGTGGGGGTAAATGTGCCCAATGCTTCTGTGATGGTGATAGAAAGTACCGAGAAATTTGGACTATCTCAACTTCATCAGTTGCGGGGCAGGGTAGGCCGCGGTGCTGAAAAAAGCTATTGTATTCTTTTATCCGGGTCAAAATTGGGTAATGATGCCCGGGAACGCATCAAAATAATGACATCCACCAATAATGGGTTTGAAATAGCTGAAAAAGATCTGGAATTGAGGGGGCCGGGAGATATTGAGGGAACAAGGCAGAGTGGTGTTTTAAACTTTAAGCTGGCAAGTATAGTCCAAGACAGGCATTTACTGGATCTGGCAAGGAATATGGCAGCAGATTTACTGGAAAAAGACCCTGATATGGTTTCGGCCGAAAATTTGCAGCTTAAAAGTTTTTTACAGCATCAAAAAGGTGCCGTTTTGTGGAGTAAAATCTCTTAATACGGGATAGTACTATTTCATAAAATCAGGGATTAAAAAATTGATGACCTGTTTATGACAGATCTTATAGAACTCTTAGGTGTTCTGGAATGTTGATTTTTGATAAGAGTAATAAAATTTTAATGAAAGGCCGTTTCTTAACACAAATTTTCAATCTGTATCTCATATTTATTAGTTACTTTAATAGAAATAATTATACCCTGAAACGATTTCTTCTTTTTACCACACTATTCGTTTTTACTTTTGCCGCTTCGGCACAGAGTCATAATAATATTGAATTTATTGAAAACAAAGGGCAGTGGGATAACAGGGTACTTTATAAAGGTGATGTAAGTAATGGAGCTTTTTTTATCCGTTCCTGTGGTTTTACCGTATTGCAACATAACCCTGTAGAGTTTGCCAGCGTAGGAAAATTTTTGCATGGACAAAATTCCGATGGCTCACCGGTTTCTCCCAACCAGACAATGGTATTGAATTCTCATGCTTATCATGTAGATTTTTTAGGAGCCTCCCCGGATATTAAAACTGTTCCAACTAAAATTATTCAATCTTATAATAATTACTTTATTGGTAATGATCAATCCAAATGGGGTAAGGATTGTAAAATATTCCAGGCTGTTACGCTGGAAAATGTTTATCCCAATGTGGATGTAAGGTATTATACCGATAATGATTTTTTAAAGTATGATATTATTGTAAAACCAGGCGGTGATGTATCAAAAATAGCATTGAAGTATAACGGTGTTAATAAAGTTCAGGTAAAAAATAAAGAACTGGTAATGTCAACATCAGTAGGTGAATTAAAGGAATCAACACCTTACACTTACCAGGCTGATATTTATGGTAAAAAAGAAATCAGTTGTAAATATGTGGTAAAAGATAATGTGGTAACATTTGATGTAAAAAATTACGATCCGGCCAGTACATTAATAATAGACCCTCAGGTTATTTTCTGTTCTTTCTCCGGAAGTACTACAGACAACTGGGGTTTTACTGCTACTTACGGACCAGATGGAAGTATGTATGGTGGAGGTATTGTTTTTAATTCGGGTGGTAGCTTCCCCGCTTCTCCCGGTGCTTTTCAAACTGTTTTCCAGGGTGGTGGTGGCGCAGGAATCGGCCCTGGAGATATTGGTATCATCAAACTTTCTCCGGATGGTTCTACAAGAATATATGCTACTTATATCGGAGGCTCTGGAAATGAACAACCACATAGTCTTATTGTAGATAACCAGGGTAACCTGATATTAGCTGGAAGATCAAGTTCACCGAATTACCCCTTAAGAAACCCCAATAGTTCTGCCAGCCAGATTGGTTCCGGGGGTGGATTTGATATTGTTGTTACAAAACTTAATGCAACAGGTACGGCTTTAATAGGTTCAAAGAAAATTGGTGGTAGTGGTGATGATGGTGTAAACATTTCTTCAACAAGGAGTTTGCAATCTTTGCAGCGCAACTATGGTGATGATGGCCGAAGCGAAGTGATATTAGATGGTGCTGGTAATGTATATGTGGCATCATGTACCAGATCTTCTGGTTCAAATCCTTCAGTTGTTGGAGATTTTCCGGTTACAGCAGGAGCTTTTCAAAGAACTTCTGGTGGTAATCAGGATGGAGTATTACTTAAATTAACCCCTGATCTTTCCAATCTTATTTTTTCAAGTTTTCTGGGTGGAAGTGGTAATGATGCAGCTTATGTTCTTTCTATTGGCCCTGGGGGCAATATTTATGTTGCCGGTGGAACGGAAAGTACAAACCTTCAAGGAAATACAGCAGGCACAATAGGATTATCCAATCGTGGTAATGTTGATGGTTTTGTTTCAATAATCAGTAATGATGGATCTGTAATTAGTCGCACTACTTATATTGGCACAAGTGGTTTTGATCAGGTATTCGGAATTCAATTTGATAACAAAGGATTTCCTTATATTATGGGGCAAACAACCGGAGCATGGCCCATCCAAAATGCTGCGTATAGCAATGCGGGTGGTAAACAGTTTATTGCTAAACTACAGCCGGATCTTTCAGCTTATGTTTATTCTACAGCTTTTGGATCCGGAAGTGTTACACCAAACATTTCTCCGATTGCTTTCTTGGTTGACCGTTGTGAAAATGTATATATATCAGGGTGGGGAGGTTTTTTTGGTAGCAGCAATGAATTTCAAAGTGCAGGAACCACAGGACTGCCTGTTACGCCTGATGCAGTAGATGCATCTACAGATGGGAAAGATTTTTATTTTTTTGTGCTGAAAAAAGATGCTGTATCACAATTGTTTGGTAGTTTCTTTGGTGAAAATAATATACTTCCAAATCAAGGATGCGACCATGTGGATGGGGGTACCAGCCGCTTTGATAGAAACGGAGTGATTTATCAGGCCATTTGTGGTAATTGTATAATAAATGCAAGGTCGGTGGGCTATCCTGTAACAACAGGTGCATGGTCGACAATAAATAATGCCAGTGGTGCAGGGTGTAGTCTTACGATGGTTAAGATTGCTATGAATCTGGCAGGTGTGGGAAGTGGTGTTCAATCGGCAATTGATGGAACAAGAGATACGGCTGGATGCCTTCCGCTGCCGGTTATTTTTACCGACACTATTGCCAATGGACAGAGTTACGAATGGTATTTTAATTATGTTCCGGGAAACCCTCCTGATTTGATAACAACTGTTCCTACTTCTTCTTTTACGTATAATACAGTTGGTGTATTCAGGGTAATGCTGGTAGCAATAGATTTGAATACCTGTAACCAGCGGGATTCATCATTCATAAATATTCGTGTGGGTGATTTAAGAGCTGTCATATTACCTGCATGGCAACCTATTGGCCCCGGCTGTCCGAAATTTACTTACCAGTTTATTAATAATTCTGTAACTGATATTTCCAGGCCTTTCCAGGATACTTCAATGGTTTGGGATTTTGGAGATGGAAGTCCAAGGGTTCCGGCAAAAATTGGTGCTGCTAATGCAGTTACTCATACATATCCTGCTCTTGGAACTTATTTACCCAAACTGATTTTAAAAGATACCGCCTATTGTAATAATCCTGATGACAGCACTTTTACAATTAGTATTGCTGATAATGTAAAAGCGATTATAAGTACACCTGCAACGGGTTGTGTTCAGTACAATGCAGTATTTAAAAATAATACATTGAACGGGGTAACTTACCTGTGGGATTTTGGAGATCCTTCATCGTCAAATAATACTTCCACACTACTGAATCCGACGCACAGGTATATTAATGCAGGAACGTATACTGTACGATTAACAGCTTTCAACCCCGGCACCTGTAATCTATCCCATGATACAACATTTACGATAAGTGTATTTAATGCACCAATTCCTGATTTTAATTTTGCTCCTGTTCCTCCATTGGAAAACACTCCTACCACATTCGCAAATCTTTCATCGCCGGATGCCGTCCGATTTAAGTGGAATTTTGGTGATGGAGATTCATTGCTTACAACTTCCCGTGCACCTGTTTCGCATCAGTATAATGCTACCGGTACATTTAACGCATGTCTTACTGCATATAATGCAGCTGGCTGTGATAGTACAATATGCAGGCCGGTAACGGCAGTTGTTCTGCCATTGGTAGATGTGCCGAATGCCTTTACTCCGCAAAGCGGTGACATAAATAGTATTGTTATGGTACGTGGATTTGGTATTGCCAAAATGCAGTTTATTATCTGGAACCGGTGGGGGCAAAAAGTTTTTGAAACCAATAACCGTTTGCAGGGATGGGATGGAAAAGTAAAAGGTATGGTACAACCAATGGATGTATATGTCTACACACTGAGTGTGGAATTCTTTGACGGGGTAAAAACAACCAAAAAGGGTGATATAACGTTAATAAGATAGAGGAATTTGAAAATGAATAGAACAAAAAAAATATCAATAATTGGAATCTGGAATTTGCTTTCTGTGATTTCCCTTGGAGCACAGGATTTGCATTTCTCTCAATTCATGAATTCGCCGTTGCTTACCAACCCGGCCAATACAGGTTTTATACCCGATGGTGATTACAGGCTGGGTGTAAACTATCGTAATCAATGGGCTTCTGTCACTGCCTTTCCTTATAAAACAATGAGTGCTTTTGGTGATGCACAGCTGATGCAGAACAGGGATAATACCGGTTGGCTTGGTTTGGGTGGTGTAATTCTGCGGGATGTGGCCGGTACTGGCAGCCTTACTTCTACTAAAATATATGGATCAGTGGCTTACCACCAGATGATTAATGCCGGAAGCCTTGTAAGTATGGGCTTTAATGTGGGGTGGGCTAATAAAAATATCAATACATCCAATCTTACTTTCCCAAGTCAGTGGAATGGGAAATTCTTTGATGTTCATCAAACCGCCGATGCGCCAAAGCTGGATGTAAATAATATCAATTACCTCGATATACAGGTAGGAGCTAATTATGCTTATTTCCCTACTGATAAAATTTATCTGAATGCAGGATTTTCTGCCATGCATGTGAACAGGCCACGGGAATCTTTTTTTGATTCACAATCCGGGGTTGACAACCGCATTCCTGTTCGTTATACAGGGTTTCTTAATGGCAGCTTTATGGCTAATGACAGGGTTATTATTAACCCCAATGCCTATTTTTCTTTGCAGGCAAAATCGTATGAAATAGTAGCAGGGCTAAATGCTCATTATAATTTATCAGGCGATGGAGAAAAAATATTAATAGCTGGTGCTTATTACCGGTATAAAGATGCAATTATTCCCATGATTGGGCTTGGTTATAAAGACTTGACGTTCACTTTTACTTATGATGCTACAACTTCTACATTGAAAAATTATAATAATACCCGTGGTGCTTTTGAATTTTCACTCATCAAGCAGGGTGTGGTTGATCGCTATAATGGTAACAGGCGGGAGTCTATGTGTCCGTCATTCAGAGCTTATTAATTTTCATTTTTCAGCATGTTACTTATTTTCTCGTTAAAGAAGGGGATAAAGAGATATTTGAGCTGGTAAATGAAAGAAATTCAAAATATATTTGATTCGGAAATATTTTAAATGCAATAAAAATTTCTCCAGTCTGATTTCGTTATTATAAAACACCCATGAGTATGAAGAAAATAATTTTTACTTTATTAATAAGTTGTCTTTTCTCAGTATCACTGTTTGCACAAGAGGAGGAAGAAAAAGGTGGCTGGAAAAAAGATCATTTGTTTATTGGTACCACTTTAAACCTGGGTTTTTCTAATGGGTTTATTATCGGACTAAATCCCGAAATAGGCTATAGTATTAATAAAATAATTGATGCTGGTATTGCCACAAACTTTACTTATGTAACACAAAGAAGCCAGGTATCTAATAGTGCATTAAGATATCTTGCCATCGGTGGTGGCCCTTTTGTAAGAATATGGCCCATCAGAAGCATTTTTATCGGGGGGCAATATGAGTACAATAAAATAACAATAACCGAAAAAATAAATGGGGTGATTACAGACAAATTCAAAACAAATGCATCCAGTATATTGGTAGGTGCAGGTTACGGAACAAGAATGATAGGGCAATCACAGTTTTATACCAGTATTATGATTGATGCATTAAATGACGTTAACTCGCCATACAGGGATAGTTTTGGAAGAGTATTGCCCGTTTTCAGAACAGGGTTTATTATTTATCTGGGTAGAAAAAATAAGGAAGAGTAATAGAATTGTTTATTAAATATATTTTATTAATTCAGCAGGGTCATCAATTACGGTGATCCTTTTTAATGCCTCTTCATATAAGAATTCTTCTTTTTTCATCAGCTCAATATGCTGAATAAGGTAATTGTAAAAACCACCAGAGTTGAGGATGTATATTTCTTTATCATGAATAGTAAGCTGGTTCCAGGTTACTATTTCAAATAATTCGTCCAGTGTACCAAAGCCACCGGGAAGTATCAATGCGGCATCACTAAGGCTGTAAATCGTTCTTTTGCGTACATGCATATCATCTGCAATTATTAATTCGGTAATGCCCCGGTGCTGTACTTCCCATTCCAGTAAAATTTTAGGAATGATACCCGTTACCTTGCCGCCCTGTTCCATCACTGCATCTGCTATTGTTCCCATTATGCCGGCACTGCCACCACCATAAATAAGTTTAATATTTTTTTCTGCCATCAACTTACCCAGTTGTTTGGCATGTTCTGTAAACAAAGGGTTGTTCCCGTTCTTTGAGCCGCAAAAAACTGCAAGTGATTGTATAGCCATAGTTATATAAATTGCGCCAAAGGGATAACAAATTTGTTTATCTTCAAAATTCATTATTGCACATTTTTTATTGGTAACTATTCATTAACAGAAACCCGGTTGTATGTCGCCTACTCTTCTTTTTTCATTTGTTATCGGATATTTTGTATTGCTGCTCGGGGTAGCCTGGTTTACCTCCCGCAATTCGAATAATGATTCTTTTTTTATCGGCAACAGAAATAGTAACTGGATGCTGGTGGCCTTTGGTATGATTGGTACTTCCTTATCCGGGGTAACATTTATCAGTGTGCCGGGTGGGGTAGGAAGCGGTAATTTTTATTACTTCCAGATTGTATTGGGTTATTTATTGGGATATCTGGTCATTGCTTTTGTGCTGTTGCCATTGTTTTACCGGATGAACCTGACGAGTATCTACACTTATCTTGAGAAACGATTTGGTATCAATGCACACAAGGCCGGGGCTTTTTTCTTTATTCTCTCCCGGACAGTCGGCGCTACAGCAAGGTTGTATCTCGTAATAAGTGTATTACAGATTTTTATCTTCAATAAACTCGGTATTCCTTTTGAAGCAACTGCGTTAGTTATTCTGCTGCTGATTTTGCTGTATACTTTTGAAGGTGGGGTTAAAACAATTATTTATACAGATACCCTGCAAACCACGGGTATGCTGGTAGGCTTGGTGGTATGCATCATTGTTATCATTAAAGTATTGGGTACTGATTTTGGTGGTGCCATGTCGATGATGGCTGACAAAGGCTATACAAAAATATTTAACTGGGATGTTAAAGCAGGGTCTTTTGCCCTGAAGCATATTATCGGCGGTATGTTTATCGCTATTGCTATGACGGGTCTCGACCAGGAAATGATGCAAAAAAATATCAGTGTAAAAACATTGAAAGATTCGCAAAAAAATATGATGACATTTACTGCCGTATTGATGGTGGTGAATTTTTTGTTCCTGGTACTCGGCGGTGTTTTGTATTTATATGCAAGCTCAAAGGGCATTAATGTGCCGCCTGATGATTTGTTCCCTACTATTGCACTGAGTGATGCTTTCAGCGGAACGATTGGAATTATTTTTATTATTGCGTTAATATCCGCTCTTTTCCCAAGTGTGGACGGGGCCATTACTTCTCTTACTTCTTGTTTCTGTATTGATATACTTGGTATTAACAAAAAAGAAGGAACCGAAAAGGAAAAGAAAAGAACAAGATTAAAAGTTCACTTCACATTTGCTTTTATTTTCTTTATGATGGTATTGCTTTTTAAAGCCATCAATGACAAATTGATTATTGATTTCATCCTGAAATTTGCTGGCGTTACTTACGGTCCGTTGCTTGGCCTGTTTGCATTTGGAATTTTGACAAAACGGAAACTCAACGACAAA
Organism: Chitinophagaceae bacterium; assembly: GCA_031374245.1. Lineage (GTDB taxonomy): Bacteria > Bacteroidota > Bacteroidia > Chitinophagales > Chitinophagaceae > JJ008. The sequence continues at coordinate 12,775 of JANMFO010000273.1, forward strand.
CTGATATGGGCTGTATGTATCATCGCACCATTGCTGGCACTGGGATTAGATATGTTGAGCAACCCTGCCTGGTACGAAGCCAAGTTGCATGTAAAACTTGGATTGCAAAATATATCTGATTCAATTTTTAATGGCTATAAGATAGGGAATGAGTTGATATTGATAAATGGCATCTTTACTTTCCTGGGTTTGTGGTCCATTTCAACAAAACCTGAAACAAACAAAACCCAACTTCAGGCAGT
>JANMFO010000288.1:0-2462 GCA_031374245.1 Chitinophagaceae bacterium
CGGAGTTTGGTATGTATATTTCTTATGACGATGGGGCTAACTGGAAATCATTTCAACTGAACCTGCCGGTAGTGCCTATTACTGATTTAACGATAAAAAACAACGACCTTATTGTGGGTACACAGGGAAGAAGTATTTATATGATTGATGACCTGACGGTATTACAACAAAAAAATACAGACATTGCCAATAAAGCCCTTCATGTGTTTGATGTAAATCCTGCTTACCGCATGGCAGGTGGCGGTGGCCGGTTTGGTGGCTTTGGTGCCGCATTAACCAATGTGGGTATGAATCCACCGAATGGAGTCGTGATTAATTACTTTCTAAAAAATATAACGGACTCTACAAAGCTTTCTATTGAAATGCTGGATAATAACAGGAAAACGATAAAAACCTTTTCTACTTCATCTAAAGAAAATAAGATAGAAGTAAATAGAGGAATGAACCAGTTTGTATGGGATATGAATTATCCTGTAGCAGATAAATTGGATGGCCTTATTTTATGGAATGGATTTGTTGGTGGCCCGAAAGCTGCACCGGGACAATACTTTGCCAAATTCAAATCAGGTAATGATTCAGCAGAAGTTGCTTATACTATTGTTGCTGACCCGAATTATAAAATTACACAAGCTGATTATGAAGAGCAATTCAATCACCTGATTACAGTACGGGATAAATTCTCTGAAGTGATGAAGGCATTAAAAAATATCAGTGAAATCCGTCAGCAGATGAATGATTTTAGTGCCAGGTCTGGTAAGGATATGCCAAAAGAAATCAAACAGCAAATAGATACCATCAATAAACAAATGACAGCTGTAGAAGAGGCTCTTCATCAAACCAAAGCAAAAAGCGGACAGGATGTTTTGAACTTCCCGATTCGGTTGGATGATAAAATCTCCAGTGTGTATAATGCTGCCGCTGCGGGGCAAGCTGCACCATCCAAGCAAGCTAAAGAAGCTTATGCAGAACTGGCGGCATTGGCAGATATTCAATTGACTAAGCTAAAGAAAATAATGAGTGAAGATGTAGCGAAACTCAATCAACTGATTCATGAAAAAACAGTACCAGTGATTGGCGTGAAGAAAGAAAAAGAATAGCGAAAAATATAATTATAAAAAAGGGCTTCAATTGAAGCCCTTTTTTATAATTATGAAGTAGTTTCTATTTTTTTTGTTCGTTCTTTCATCAGTGCAATCGCTTCTTCTTTGCTGGAAAAAGTGTTATTGATATTAACGAGGTTGTCTGCCAGTTTATTATAATTTTTAGTCATGAGCCAGATGAAAATGTGTAAATAATGCACTCCATCAAACACCAATGACTTCTTTTGTGCAAACTCGTCTTTGAGTTTTAGAAATTCTCCCGGTATCTCAGTGTAGTGCATAGCAGGACGAAGATGGTGTACGGTATGGTACCCATCGTTCCAGCACATTTTATTATACTTGGTGTTAATGCAATTGATTGCACTGGTAAAGTTATCTTCGGTATTGTTTTTATCAATAAAAGAATGTTGCGCCCAGTTACCCAGCATCATTACCACCCTGGCAAACACAAAAGGTATAATAAATATCCAGAGTGTTGCTTGTAAATTAACGAAACACATACCTACACAAAAAGCATAGAAAGCCATTTCGCCATAAGTAAGGCGCATATACAATTTCTTCCTTTTACGATTAAAGAGATACATAAATGTGTCAACAAAACCTAACACTAAAAAACGTCCAACATATTTAAGAAAATCAGGAAGGCTGTCTCTTTTATATTTCAGGGTACTGCTTGCATCATCCTCCTGGTTGTTTTCTACATGGTGCATTGCCATGTGGTGTACAAAATATGTTTCAGGTGTATGACCAAAGAAGGGGCACACAAACCAGATAGTATAATGGTATAACCAGGTGTAGCCTTTTTTAAAAAGCTTACGGTGGCTGATGCAATGCAACATCAATCCAAACCGGCCTTTAAAATACATTTGTGAAACGTAGAAATAAGGAATGTATGCCAGCCACCAATACCAGCCTTGTAATAAAGGTGTATATAAAAGAATGGCTACCGGAATTACAAGAATATGAATAGCCGTAAGTAAGTGAATAAAGGGAAGGTCCCTTTTATCGTTGATATATTTTAACCAGAATTTTTCGTAACGGGTAAATTCCTTTGGTTCTGTGTAAACCGGATCCGTAAGTAGTGTCAGTGCCTTCATGAAATGGTAACTTTATTTTTCTTACAACCGGGTTGGCAAGCTTGCAATGATTGATTTCTATGCTACTGAAAACATCGGGTTGTTGAATGGCGTGAAATTAAGCCTTTCCTTGTAATTAAAACCTGATTGTTACCTGTGTTTAAACATAAACGGTTGAACATCAAGGTTTGTTACACAGCCTTGGTCTGATCCAGGTCAATAAATAATTGAAAATTATTTATTCTGCACTTTTCGAACCTGTGTAGTACCGCCACCTTCAAGTGTC
>JANMFO010000289.1:0-2668 GCA_031374245.1 Chitinophagaceae bacterium
ATTTTTATGCAGCGATGGCAAAAGAAGAAGAACATTTTAAAAAATTATTGGAAAAAGCAAAAGCTGATGGCTGCATATTAAAGTTTGTTGCTTCATTTGATAAAGGCAAAGCTTCAGTTGGATTGCAGCATATAGACCCGAAGCATGACCTTTACCATTTGTATGGGAAAGATAATATTGTATTGTTTTATACCGACCGGTACAAAGACCAGCCAATGGTGGTGAAAGGGGCCGGAGCCGGAGCCGAAGTAACTGCCAGTGGTGTGTTTGCAGATATTATAAGGGCCAGTAAAGTATAATCTGAAAAAATGAAGCAAGTAAAAATAAAATGTCCGGGAACAGTTGCCAACCTGGTTTGCGGCTTTGATATTCTGGGTATGGCATTGAATGAGCCCAATGACATAATGGAAGTCACATTACTGAATGTACCAAAAGTTATTATTCATAACCGGGACAATTATAATTTACCAACCGACCCGGAGAAGAATGTAGCTGGTGTTGTTTTTTTATCGGTAATGGAAAAAGTGGGCGGTAATATAGGTTTTGAAGTAACGATAGAAAAACATATCAAACCCGGAAGTGGCATTGGCTCCAGTGCAGCCAGTGCAGCTGGCGCAGCAGTAGCAGCTAATCATTTATTAGGCAATATATTTTCATCCGATGAAATGGTACAATTTGCAATGAATGGTGAAAAATTAGCATCGGGTGTTAAACATGCTGATAATATTGCTCCCTGTATATTAGGAGGAGTAACGCTTATACGCAGCATTCATCCGTTAGATATTATTCCGTTGGCATCACCAGATTTACATGTTACAGTGGTGCATCCGCAAATTGAAGTACGTACATCAGACGCCAGGCAAATATTAAAGAAACAGGTATTGTTGAAAGATGCCATTAAGCAATGGGGTAATATCGCCGGGTTGGTAACAGGTTTTTTAAAAAATGATTTAGACCTGATAGGCCGTTCATTAGAAGATGTGTTGATTGAACCTGTCCGCAGTATTCTTATACCGGGCTTTGATGAAGTAAAAGCAAACTGTAAGAAAGCTGGTGCATTAGGTGGTGGTATCTCAGGTTCTGGCCCATCGGTGTTTATGATAAGTAAGGATGAAGCAACAGCAAAAGCAGTTGAAGATCAGATGAAAGCTGTTTATGATAAAATAGGAATTGATTATAACACTTATGTAACAACTATAAATAAAAAAGGGGTTGAAATACTATAGCACAAATAAACAGTCACCAATAGTTGATTTTAAAGAAGCAACGATTAAAGGACAGGCACCGGATAAAGGATTGTACTTTCCAGAAGTTATTCCGCAGGTTGATAAGAATTTGATTAACCATATTGCTGATTTCTCGAATGAGGAAATTGCTTTTCGAGTTATTAAGCCGTATGTGGGTAATACAATTACCGATGAAAAATTATTCCAGATTGTAAGCGAGACAGTGAACTTCCCGATTCCGCTGGTGAAAGTGAATGATACTATTTCTTCTTTAGAATTATTTCATGGACCTACACTGGCCTTTAAAGATATTGGTGCAAGATTCTTGAGCCGTTGCCTGGCCCATTTTGTAAAAGATGCCGCTTCGACTACGCTCAGGTCAAGAAAGGTTACAGTGTTGGTAGCAACATCCGGTGATACCGGTGGCGCAGTGGCTAATGGTTTTTATGATGTGGATGGAGTGGAAGTAGTCATTCTTTATCCTTCGGGTAAAGTAAGTCCAGTGCAGGAAAAGCAATTGACAACATTAGGAAAAAATATCACTGCATTAGAAGTACAGGGAACGTTTGATGATTGCCAATCTATGGTGAAGCAAGCTTTTACTGATAAAGATATAAATGATAAACTGTTTCTTACATCTGCCAATTCTATCAATGTAGCAAGATGGTTGCCACAGCAGTTTTATTATTTTTTTGCCTACAAACAATGGGCTGACAAAAAGAATCCACCTGTTATTTCTGTCCCAAGTGGGAATTTTGGAAATATTTGCGCCGGTATTTTAGCAATGCAATCTGGATTACCCGTTGAGCATTTTATAGCTGCTTGTAATGCCAATGATATTGTTACAGAATTTTTGCAAACCGAACAATTAAAACCAAGACAAGCGGTTCCTACGTTAAGCAATGCAATGGACGTTGGTAACCCCAGCAATTTCGTCCGTATACTGGAAATATTTCATCACCAGTTTCCTCAATTGAAAAGTAAATTATCTTCTTATAGAATTACCGATGCTGAAACTGTTGAAACTATTAAACATGTTTATCAGCAGGTTAATTATGTACTCGACCCGCATGGAGCCGTTGGCTATTTATCATTACAACGCTACTTGCAAAACCATCCGGAACAAAAGGGAATGGTTTTGGAAACAGCACATCCGGTTAAATTTCCGGATGCAGTGGAAAGTTGTATTGGAAAGCCAATAGAAATTCCTGCTGCTGTGCAATCTATTATGGGAAAGGAAAAGCAAAGCATTTTAATTGATGCCTCCAATCAGGAATTAAAAGACTATTTACTAAAAGGATAATCTCCTTTTCTCTTTTCTACTCTTAGCTTAACTTTGCGGTATTATAGTTTATGCAGAACATCGAACCCTTTTACAACTGGCGGCATATTTATATAAGCGAGGAAGACAGGCAGTCGCCTTTTTTTGGAAGAACTTATTC
>JANMFO010000293.1:0-18057 GCA_031374245.1 Chitinophagaceae bacterium
GTCTATGAACTATTATTTTGAACAACATTTTGAGCATGCTATAGAGGGATTTCAGTCTGTATTAAAAACAGATCCGGATGATCGTACAGCCACTTATTTCCTGAATAATGCGTTGAAATTTCTTAACGAAGGTGTCCCTGATAACTGGACAGGGGCGGAAGAGATGTTGAGTAAATAAAGGGGGGGTATGATATATCCCAATCATTTCTTATCTTGAAATTGAAAATCCACAATGAGCAGCAACTACTTAGACACTTTTAGTTTAATTAAAACTCATATTATTGCAAAGCTGCAACTTGAGCTTTCGCCCCGTCTGACTTATCATAGCCTTGGACATACCAAAGATGTGCTGAAACAAGTGCAGCTGATTGCAACCAGGGAAGGGATTGAAAATGAAGAAAAACTTTTTTTACTGAAAGTAGCTGCTCTGTATCATGACACCGGCTTTTTGGTTACATACGCAGGTCATGAAGAAAAGGGGTGTGAACTGGGGAAAAAAGAACTACCGGGTTTTGGATTAACCGCACCACAAATTGACAAGATCTGCGACATGATCATGTCGACAAAAATTCCACAATCACCAAAAAACAAACTGGAACAAATCATTTGTGATGCCGATTTGGATTACCTGGGCCGGGATGATTTTGATACTATCAGTAATAATCTGTATACAGAATTTCTTGATTTCGGGTTTGTGAAAGATTATGATGACTGGATGCAAAAACAGTTTAAGTTTTTAGAACTTCATAATTATTTCACCAAAAGTTCGCAACAACTTCGCCAGCCAAAAAAGATGGACCAGCTTACAAAATTAAAAGCCAATCATCATCCGGGGAATCAATAAAAATTAAAAAATGAGAGTACCCCGGTCCGTATTAAGAGCATTGAATGTGCGGAGAGACGAATGGTGGCTGGTGCAAAAATTATTTTTGCTTCAATTCTTCCAGGGAGCAGGTATTGCCTTCTTTTTTACTGCCGCTTTCTCCCGTTTCCTGGAGCATTTTCCTGTTACAGACCTGGCTTACGTATTTATTATTTCTTCTTTTATGTTGTGGGGGGCAGGATTTATTTACGGCAAGCTGGAACACAAATTGTCCTCATCTAAACTATCTTACATTATAACCGGGGTACTTGCAGTCAGTATGATGTTATTCAGAATAGGGGCAGAATATATTTCAGACGATTGGTTCTTCTTTGTGATGCTGGCCTGGTTCAATGTATTATACCTGCTGAATAATCTGATGTTCTGGGGAATGGCTTCACAATTATATGATGTTCGCCAGAGTAAAAGACTATTTAGTGTTATCAGCGCAGGTGACATTCCTGCAAAATTTATTGGTTATTCAGTTGCAGTGCTTATTGTATCATTTACAGGAACTGCCAACTTGCTAATAGTCGGTTTTTTTTTCATCCTGTTATCATTCCCCTTTCTGAAAAATATTTTGCAGGCAGAGAAATCAGCAAAAGGTCACCAGGCGGATTCAGCCAGTCATAGTTCGGGTTTACATACGATTGTTAAAGATTTTACCGCCAATTTACTAATCAGAAGGGTGGCTATACTTTCATTGATCGTATCGGCATGTATTGTTCTTATCAATTATGGTTTTTATGATGAAGTAAAACATGCATATAAAGATGATGTGGAGTTTGCCCGTTTTATTGCCTTTTTCCTGGCCATGGCAAGGTTACTTGCCCTGCTGATAAAAATACTTGTTACGAGTCGTTTATTGTACTGGCTGGGAAACCGTGCGGCCCTGATCATTACTCCAATTCTGCTTATTTTGCTGATAACAGTTTTACTGCTTACCAATGTTATGACTTACAATAGCAAAATTGTTTTATACATTTTTGGCTTATCTGCCATTGTTATTGATGTATTAAGTTCAGCCATTAATTCCCCGGTGTTGTTAACGTTGATGCAACCACTTTCTACCCTGGAGCGGTTAAGAGCTCACAATATTGTAAAAGGAATTATGGATCCGTTTGCTTTCTTTTTTTCGGGAATATTTCTTTTAGTTTTTTTAAAGCTTGAAATATTCGATTTGCAAAAGTTGAGTTATGTGCTGCTTGCATTAGCTGTTGCCTGGATCATCGGTATTTTCAAGGTACACCAGCAGTACCTGAAAACATTGATCAAAACCATCAGCAGCAGGTATTTCAGCCAGGAAGAATTTAATCTGTATGATCCGGCAGCCAGGGAATTGATCGAAAATAAAATTAAAACAGGTACAGATCTTGAAGTGTTATATATACTAAGAACATTGGGAACCCGGCGTAATGCAGAAGGTAACCGGTTAATTATTCAGGCCCTGGATCATCCTTCCGGTACAGTTGTAGCTGAAGCATTGAGACTGATCCGGGAGTTGCATATCAAAGAAGCTGAACCACTGCTATCATCGATTATAGAAAATCACCCGCTGGATAATATCCGGAGTGAAGCAATTAAAGTACTGTCAGAAATTGCATTTCATGACTCAATCATTGTTCCACTGATGAAGAGTGAAGATAAATTGATCCGCTATTCATCTATCGTTTCCATACTTAACCATAGCCAGGTAGCAGAACATTTACAGAAAGCTGAAAAGAAAATTAAGGACCTGTTAACTTCAGAAAATGCTACTGAAAAACAAGAAGCTGCTGACTTACTTTCTGAAACCAGCCACGGTAATTTTGATGATGAATTGTTAGCCCTTATAAATGAAAAGGAAGTTTCGTTACAACTGGCTGGCATCAGGGCCATGGGCCATCATCCAACATCTTTTTGCCTGGAACAGCTTATTAAAAAGCTGGATGATCAGGAAAAAGCTGTAATTGAAGCTTTGATATTAGCCCGGGAGAAATCATTGCCCTTTATTAAGAGCAGGGTGCTTGAAGATAATTGCCCTTCAAAACAAAAGGAAAGTCTTATTAATGCCATCGGCCGTATTGGCGGCAAAGCTTCGCATGAAATACTGCTTAGTCTTGTAAATGAATTACCCGGTTTTGAACCTCACATTATAAAAATACTCCACCGTTGCCATTTTAAAGCGGGAAAAAATGATCAGTCCTTTATTGAAGGCCTTGTCCGGAATCAACTCCTGCATGCTGCTGCTATTTTGCATATGCAGAAAAAAATAGTAGCCCAAAAAGAAAAATACCAGGTATTCTTCGGGTCATTGCAACTGGAATTGAATGAAATCCGGGAAACACTATTATTTCTGTTTTCCTTTATTTATGATCGGGATAAAATCAGTAAAATAAAAGCGGCCATTGAAATAAATAAAAAAGAAACAAATGCCAATGCTATTGAGCTGGTGGATATGACCGTAAAAAAGGAATTTGCCAACCCCTTTAATGCTGCATTTGAATATGGCGAACTTGAACAGCGGTGTGATTTACTAAAAAGTCTTTTTCCAAAAGACATTTTCCCGAATATTGAAACGATTTATACAGATATCCTGGCAGATAGAAAAACGTCGTACAATAGCTGGACAAAATCCTGTTCCCTGTATTATTCAAAAAAAATGCAGCATTTTGTAGAAAAAGAATTGATCAATAAATACCTGCAATCTGAAAATCTCTTATTAAAAGAAACTGCAGGGTATGCAGTACAGGCTAATTAATTAATTTAAACCTATGAGTAAACTTACTCCTGATAAACTGCTTCTTTTTGAAAAAGTACTTCTGCTGAAATCATTGGCGATTTTCAATGATACGCCTGAAACTATTCTATCAGAACTGGCACCCCTGATGCAGGAAGAAGAATTTGAAAAAGGGGACATTTTATGCAATGAAGGCGATATCGGTGACTGCATGTTTGTTATTTATAAAGGGGAGGTAAAGATTCATAAAGGTGCTACTACCCTTGCTGTTCTGAAAGAAAAAGAAGTATTCGGAGAATTATCCTTACTCGATTCCGAAACCCGTTCGGCATCTGCCACGGCTAATACAGATTGCTTCTTATTTAAAATTGATCAGGAACCTTTTTATGAATTAGTAGAAACAAGGCCGGAAGTAGCAAAAGGATTTATCAAAATTCTTTGCCAGCGTTTACGGGCACAAAATGAAAAAGCTGTTACAGCGAACAAGTAGGTTATTTTTTGCAAAAAACGTTTAATCCATCACTTCATATATTGTCATTGGATTCGCCTTATTTTTTAAACTCACTTCTCCCACCATCCGGCAGTTGAACGATTCTTTTACTTTGTCGTAAGCTATTTGATTAATTACAATTTGCCCGGGACCTGCAGCAGATTGTAACCGCTGTGCCACGTTCACCGTATCACCAATTACGGTATAATCCAACCGGCGAAGGGTGGCAGATCCGATATTACCTGAAATCATTTCACCGCTATTGATACCAATGGAAACTTTAGGGGTAAATGCAACATGCTCATGCAACGAAGGCAAACTATCAATCTTACTCCTTACAACCAGGCAGGCATCAATAGCCCTGTCTAAATGGTACTCTCCACGAAAAACAGCCATTATAGCATCACCTATAAATTTATCAATATAACCACCCTGTGCAATTATTTCTTTTACTATTACATCAAAATAATTATTCAGCAGCTTCACTACCATATCAGGTGCTTCATTTTCGCTGATGGAAGTAAAACTGCAAATATCAACAAAGACCACAGTAGCTTCCACCGCTTCATTCAACATCAGGGAAGATTCAAACTCACGGCCCCCCATAAAATTCAGCACCGTTTCATCCACATACATCTTCAGAATATTATTTTCCTTGATGGCTTTTATGGTTTCTCTGATCTGGAGAACATGTTTTAATGTTTTCTCCATTGTAAGAGAGAGGTCTTCAAAATTGATTGGCTTGGTAATAAAATCGAAGGCTCCGCGGTTCATTGCGGTACGGATATTATCCATATCGCCATAAGCAGACACTATTACTGATTTTATTAACGGGCTTGATTCACCCAGCCGGCTAAGCAAGGTCAGGCCATCCATCTCCGGCATATTGATATCGCTCAGTACAATATCTATATCGGGATGTTGAAGAATTTTTTCCAATGCATCATTACCGTTTACGGCAAAAATGAATTCGTACTGCTGTTCCCGTATCTTTTGGCGAAATTTCTGTTTGATGAGTACTTCCAAATCTGACTCATCATCAGCCACTAAAATTTTTGCCATCAGTTTATTATTTTAAGTTTTTCTTTTAATAAGGTAAAGTCAACCGGCTTGGTTAAAAAATCGTCAGCACCGAGTTCTTTGGCAGTATTAAAATTCTCTGCATCACCGTATGCCGTTATCATCATTACCACCGGTGGCGGTTTATGATATTTTTGCTTTATATGCTCTAACAATTCCAGGCCACTCATGCCCGGCATATTAATATCAGACAATATTAATACTGCCTCATGTTCATGCCGGTTAAGATAGCTAAGGGCATCTTCGCCGGAAAAGGCAAATACAAACTCAATGATATTTTCCCTGATTTCTTTTCTGAAACGTTGTTCAAAAAGTGTCTGAATATCTTTTTCATCGTCAACTACTAGTATTTTCATTTGCTGAATTTAAGATTTATACGGGCAAGTTAATTATAAATTGAGACCCTTCGCCTTCCTTTGTTTCCACTTTCAATTCTCCCCCATGTGCCTTTACAATATCATAGCTTAAAGATAATCCCAGTCCGGTTCCCTGCCCGGTGGGTTTGGTAGTAAAGAAGGGTTGAAATATCTTATCCAGTACTTGTTTCGGGATACCGTTGCCGTTGTCCTTAACCTTAACCTCAACCTTTCCATTTAATTGCTTTGTACTCACAGTAACTGTGGGTTCATAGCTTTTGTCACCCTGAGCTTGTCGAAGGGTTTTCTTTTCATCTACTACATAAAATGCATTGGTGATTAAATTGAGAATAACCCTTCCAATATCCTGCGGAATGATATTGATGTTGCCTATCGTTTCATCATAGTCTGTTTTCAATATGGCGTTAAAGGATTTGTCTTTTGCCCGAAGGCCATGATAAGCTAATCGAAAATATTCATCTGCCAGTACATTGATATCGGTTGGTTCCTTTACACCGCTGCTGCTGCGGCTGTGTTGCAGCATTCCTTTTACAATACCATCGGCTCTTTTGCCATGATGAAGAATTTTTTCCAGGTTCATTTTAACATCATCCGCAATTTCTGCTGCATCTTTTATATTGCCTTTACTTAACTCTGTTTTCATTTCATCCAGTAATTCATTACTCACTTCGGAAAAATTATTTACGAAGTTCAACGGGTTTTGAATTTCATGGGCAATGCCGGCAGTCAATTCTCCCAGCGAAGCCATTTTTTCGGATTGGATCAATTGTGCCTGTGTCGATCTTAATTCAGTCAATGTACTTTCAACAATTTCTTTTTCATCTTTTAATTCCTTTGTACGTTCAGCAACTTTTGCTTCGAGGCTTATTTTTTCTTTTTGTAATGCCTTTGTCCGCCACCGGATAAATGACCATACAGAAAAAACAGCCAAAAGAGCATAAAGGGTATAGGCCCACCATGTTTGCCACCAGGGGGGAAGTATTATAATTGTAAATGATTTTTCCGTATTAATACCATAGCTACTGGTTGCCTTTATCCTGAATACATAATGATCGGGTGGAAGATTAAAATAATACGCAGTTTTGTCTTCGCTTACATTTCTCCATTCATTGTCATATCCTTCCAGCATATACTGATGAATATTTTTTTCCGGTGCGGCAAAATGAATAGCAGCAAAATCAATTGAAATTTTATTTTGATTATAACTAAGAATTATCTCGTTTGCATCTTCAATAGCACCTTTCAATAATCCTTTTTGGCCTCTTTTAATGGATTGACCATCAATTTTAAAATCTGTAATTACAATTTGCGGTGGAAGCGGGTTAATCACCTGATTTGGAAAACAGGTATAATAGCCTTCAGGATTCCCAAATAATAATTCACCGTTTGATGTGGTATAGGATGGCTCATAACCGTAGGTGCCTACATCAAAAACGCCAAACTTGTCACCATAAATATTCAGTTCATTTTTATATGGGTTAAACCTGAAAATACCAATTGAAGAAACACCCCATATATTTTTATCAGCATCTTCGGTTATTGACTTAACTTTTGTTTTCCTGAATTCTGAATCATCAGATCCAATCGGAGAAAAAGAATCCAATGAATCATTTCTAATACATAGGCCCTGGCTGGTGCCTACCCATATTTTACCATCACTGCTTTTAAAAATATCCCAAATAGTCAGTCCTTTGAGGTAATGCTTAAATTTTTTTGATGCAATATTAAAAAAATCCAACCCACCCTCATTTACATCCCACACACTCATCCATATATTACCATCTCCATTATTAAGGAAACTAACAACACCCCCTTTTGCAATACCGTTAGTGTCTTGGGGGTTATTTGCATAATGAGAAATAATACCTGTGCTTTTATTTTGCACACTAAGACCAGTGAATAATCCAAAATAAATTTCATCTTTAGTTTCCATTACTTGAAATGCACCGGCTATCCTGTCATTATCAGTAACTTTTGGGTTATAAAAATATCTTTTAAACCTACCTGTTTGAGGATTAAAGAGGTTTACCCCGTTCCATGTATTTACCCACAATTGCCCATCAACACTTTGATTTAAAGAATTACCATCATTGGAGCTTATTGAAAAAGAATCATTAGGATCATGTAAAAATGTTTTTCTTTTATTGGTTTTTGAATTTACCATCTGCAGACCCATACCACCTGTATTCATCCATAAATTACCGGGAGAATTTTCCAGGAAAGAAATTACAGTTACTCCCTTTCTCACTTCTGAGAAACCTGTTTGCAATGGATCAACCCTGAAAAGTTCGTTCTGTTCATTACTTATCCAGATTATACCTTCTTTTGAAATATAAATTGCCCAGGTTGTTTGATCTGTATAGCCACCTGCTCTGTTTTTATCATTACTATTGAAGTGATCAATTTTTTTTGTTAGTGGATTATAACAAACAATGCCTTCTTGATATGTGCCTATCCATATTTTACCTGATTTATCTTCATTAATAAAAGTAATATGGTCCCAATCATTTCCTTTTTTAACGGGGGGGCGGCTTAATTTTTCTGGATGTACCGGATCATAAGTAAGTCTTTCGAAAGTGCCTTTTTCCCTGTTCATCAGGTGCAATCCATCCCCATCTGTTCCTATCCAGAAATTACTTTTACTATCTTCAAAGATGGCTCTTACTTTATTGCTGATAAGACTCTGTGGATTGTTTGGGTCGTACAGGTAACGGGTAAATTTTCCTGTTTCTTTATTAAACTTATTAAGACCTCCTTCTTTCGTTTTGGTGTCGAATGCTATACCCGTTCCTACCCAAAGCACACCAGCCTTATCTTCATATAACGATCTTACTATATTACAACTGAGAGATGAAACATCATTGTCTGTGTGACTATAATTTATAAATTTTCCGGTAGCAGGATCAAATCTGTCAAGCCCTTCACTAGTTCCAATCCATATTATACCTAAATGGTCAACGAGTATGGCAGCATGAAACTTGTCCTTTTCACCTTTGGGAAAACGATAATGAGTAAAGTGTCCGGTTGCAGGATCAAATTTGTCTATACCCCTATTCACACCAATCCATATGTTTCCCAATGTATCGGCAGTAATACATTCAAAAGTTTTTGTGCCAACTGAATTGCTGTCGGCTGGATCGTTACGAAAAATTTTCATCCGGTAACCGTCATATCGCACAAGGGCGCCATTAGTTTGATCAGCAAACCACATATAGCCATGCTTATCCTGTGTCATGCTTACTACTTTGCCTAATGAAAATGTATTCGTGCCTCTTACAATATTAAAACTTGGTTGCACTACCTGGGCAAAGCCACTTTTTGCTACAATTAGTAATAAAATAATTGTGCTATTATGAATAACAGCACTGAATATTTTTTTTATGAATGATGCATACATCATTTAATACCCCGGGTTTTGTTTTAAATTCGGATTTACAGCCAATTGTTCATCGGGAATAGGAAACACCAAATATTTAGGATCACTTGGATAATTTTTTTCCTGGAATGGCAGCAGGAATTTTTTAAATCGAATCAGGTCCTGTCTTCTCCAGCCTTCCCACCACAGTTCTCTTCCCCGTTCATCAATCAAGTTGTCAAGTGTTACTGAAGCTAATGTACTTGCACCCCTTGATGGATGCGTACGCAAAGCATTTACAATTGAAACCGGGGTGTTGCCAAAGCTGCCTGCATTGGTTCCGGTTCCGCCTCTAAGAATCGCTTCCGCTTTCATGAGTAATACATCCGAAAAACGAAAAAAAACATAATCATTGTCGGGGCTGAAATAATTCGGCCAGTCAGGAAAATATTTAATAGGTCTTATACCTGTTACCTGCAGGTTTGGTCCCGTTTCAATATTTTTTACTTCGGGGGTAAAAATTAATGGCGCCCCGGTTCCATCTGTCAGCGGGTCACCTGTAAAATAATCATATTGCTGACCTTTAAGAAATCCTGCATTAATACCATTGGCAGGATTGGGCGGCGAGCCGGCACTGGAATAAACCTGGCCTCTTCTTTTATCCGCTGCTTCAAATTTATTATAAAAGTCCGATAAAGTTGTCCAACCGTTGGCAGCAGGACCCTGACTATAATGAAGGGGAATTATCCAAGCTAAAAACAAATTATTATTTGGTGTTGTCCCGGGATTATTTAATAGCGTAAAAATATTTTCTTTCCCTATTGATGTATTATCCGGAGCAAAATTATCAAAGTAGTTTGTGCTTAATGAAAAAGCATTGCTGTTGATAATCTCATCTGCAAGACTTATTACTTTATTCATTTCAACCGCATTGAATACGGGGGTTGATCTGTTTTCATACACTGCTTTATTAAGATAGCATTTTATAAGGAGCAGTTTTGCCGCATATTTATTGGCCTTGTAAACAGGGCCTGCAGGTAAGTTGGCTTGTACGGCATTTATTTCAGTGATGATATAATCCAGTGCTGCTACTCCTTTTCTTACCCTGGAAGGTTGAATTAAACTTTCTCCGGGTTCGCGGTAAGGCACCTGGTCATATAAATCGAGGATCAAATACATAGACCATGCACGGATAAATCTTGCCTCGGCTTGTTCCTGCAGTGTGGGATTATATCTTAACAGATCTGTTGCACTATAAACAATTCCATTTAAATTATTGAAGCACTCTCTTATTTTGTCATTATTAGATAACCATTTATGCTGGTGAAGAACCCGCCATACCCCGTTATCATCCCAATCCTGACCTCTTGTGGGGGCTATTGCCTCGTCTGTACTAAGCTCCTGGAGTGGAAAAACTGTAAGATGACCTGTAAAAACATTTTCCAGAGAACTGTATACACCCTGTAACAAGGTAGCTGTGTTGGCGGTACCCGATCCGATTCCTCCTTGCGTAACATCTCCCAGGAATTTTTCATCGAGCTTGGAACAACCATTTAAAAGAATTGCCAATACAACAATATAATTTATAAATGAATTTCGTTTCATGTTCCACTTTTTTTATAACGAAAATTTTATTCCAAAAAGGATAGTTCTTGATGAAGGATAATGCGGGGCATCAATTCCAAGGGAAGGGATACCATTTATGCTTGCATCATAATTTGTTTCCGGGCTAAAACCGGGATATTTTGTCAGCATAAAAAGATTTTGACCTGTGATATATATGTTTGCCTCTTTAAAAATATTCTTCACAGTACCCAAATCATAATTAATGGTAAGGCTTGCCATTTTCAAATAATCTCCTTTAAAAATATATCTTGATGAAGGTGATTGCGCTGGATTAGCTATGGATTCTTTTATTGGATTTTTAAAAATAGATAAGGCGATATTACTGCCTGTACTAATTCCGTTAACATTCAAGATAGCCATTAGAGGTGTATAATAAATAGACTGCCCAAATGCTCCATACATATTGGCTGAAAATGATAATTTTTTATAACGGAAAGATGGAGTGAACCCCAATAAAGCTTTCGGATTAGGGTTACCTGCATGATACAAAGTAGCCCCGCCATCTTCATAATTTGAAAACCCCGAAATCTTGTCAATTTCCAAAAATTTCCTGGTAAAAAATGTATTCATCGGAAAACCATTCTGAATAACTTGAATAGGAGTACCAAGAAAAGCAGTATAAATCGTTGCCGGAAGTTCTGAAACATTATTTTTCAGAAATGTTGCGTTGATGCTTACATTAAAATCGACATTTTTATTATTGACTATCGAAGTATTTAACAGGATTTCAAACCCCTTGTTCTGAATTTTTCCGGGAAGATTGATCCATCTTACCAGCGCATCAGGTGGTGTCGGCTGAATGGGCGGGCTTGGAAATAATAAATTGGTGGTGACCTTATTAAAATAATCAATTGTTCCGGAAATTCTGTTATTCAATATTGTAAAGTCAATACCAATATCATACTGCCTGTCTGACTGCCATTTCAAATCGGGATTGGGATTGTTGACCTGCCGGAGTATACCACCATCAAAAAAAGAATACCTTGCTTGTGCTGAACCAGCCGGAAATTCCTGGTTGCCTGTCTTACCCCAACCTGCCCGCAGCTTAAGTAAATTAATCCACGATATTTTAAAGAATTGTTCTTTATTAATATTCCAGGCAGCAGCGAATGACGGGAAGTAGCCATACTTATTATTCTCACCGAATTTTGATGAGCCATCTGCACGCAATGTAGCTGTCAATAAATATTTATCACTCCAATTAAAAATTGTTCTGCCGAAGTATGAACGCAATTTAGAAACAGGGTCAGCATAGGAAGCTATACTGCGGCCGTTTAAAGCAGCATATTGAATATAATTTGTATAATCTATTCCAAAATTGCCAAACCCGGTTCCTGTTACACCATTGCCGGCAAGGGAAAACCCTTTGGATTTAAATTGGGTGAACTCGTATCCGGCCACGGCATCCAGGTTAAGATGCGGAGCTATTTTTTTATCGAAGTGTATGGTATGCGTGACCTGGTTTGTTGTGAGTTCATTATTTGTAATTGAAGCGTTACCCGGAGGATTACCAGGTGGAATTATATCCTGGTTAACGGAAGACCTTGTAATGCCGGCACTGTAATTAATACTGAATAATAATTTGTACTCGAGCCAGTCCGTAATTTTATAGGAGGGTGAAACACTTCCCAATACAGTTGTCACTTTCGAATTATTTTTTATCAATTCAACCACTGCCGAAGGGTTTTGCAAACCGTCTACTCTTCTAAATGTTCCATCTGCATTTCTTAATGAATCGGTAGGATTCCATCGAAGTGCTGAAACAATAATTTGCGCTGAGCCAATGGCTGGTTGCGGAACATTCTGAATATATTGAGAGGAGATAAAATTAATATCTAACGCCAGTTTTTTACTTTCCAGGAATTTATAATTGCCGGAGAAATCAATTCCATATTTTTTAAAGTCTGTATTTTTTATACTGCCTTCCTGGTCCAGCAGGTTACCGGAGATACGGTACTTTCCATTTTCATTTCCGCCGCTGAACCCTATTGAATAATTAGTTTGAATTCCATTTTGCAGGATGGAGCCTAACGCATCTGTATTACCACCTCTATCAAAAGCAGGGTTTACATTATAATATTGTATTGCTTCCCGGAATTGAGAAGGGTTCAGTACTTCTATTTTTTTCAATATTGAATTAATGCCTGTAAATATAGACGCGGAAATTTTCGGTTGACCAATCTGACCTTTTTTAGTATTAATGATTATTACTCCATAAGCAGCCCGGGAACCGTATATGGCAGTTGCAGATGCATCTTTAAGTACATCAATTGAAGCAACGTCTTCCGGGTTAATAAAATTCAATGGATTATTGCCGGGTTGTAATGATCTTCCGTCTAAAGGAACACCATCTATAATAAACAGCGGTTGGCCAGTGCCGGAAAGGGCCGAGTTGCCCCTGATTTTTATTGTAGCAGCCCCTCCTGGCTGACCATTATTATTTGTAATCTGCAATCCGGATACTTTGCCAAGCAACAGTTGATCCGGCGATGTGAAAAGGCCTCTATTAAAAAAATTTTCTGACACGGATCCCACTGCTCCCGTAAGATCTTTTTTCCTGGATGTGCCATACCCTATGACTACAATATCCTCAAGGTTTGATGTGGTCACTGCCAGTGCAATATTGAAAATGGAACGGTCATTAACTGCAATTTCAGTTGTTGTATACCCAATATATGAAATGATCAGTGTGGCGGCTGATCCGGATACGGTAAGGCTGAAATTTCCGTCAGTTCCTGTCGCGGTTCCGTTATTTGTTCCCTTTTCCACCACTGAGGCACCTGCCAATGCAGTACCGTTTTCAGTTATAATTTTTCCAGTTACCGTTTTTTGAGAAAAAACAAGACTATTAAATAAAAGAAACACCGTGAACAACAAAATTTTTCTGCAAAGCTTCTTGTCGTAGTTGTTGTATGACATAAGCAGGTATATTTTACTAAATATACAAAATAAAAAGAGCCTGTTACTAATGAGTCCCGGATAGTAAATTATTCAGCATATAGTACCAAATACCCCCTTTATCAGGCTGGAAGCAGTACGGTAAATGCTGTTCCCTCGCCCTCTTTCGTTTCCACTTTTATTTCCCCGCCATGTGCCTTCACTATATCATAACTCAAACTCAAACCCAAACCTGTTCCCTGACCGGTGGGTTTGGTGGTAAAGAAGGGTTGAAATATTTTATCGAGTATTTTTTGAGGGATGCCATTACCGTTGTCCGCAATTTTTATTTCTACTTTGTTCCCGATTTTTTTTGTAGTGATTGAAACAGTTGGTTCATATTTAACCGCTGCCGGGGTTATAACCGCCGACAGGGTTTTCTCATTCACCACATAAAAGGCATTGGTAATTAAATTTAAAATTACCCGGCCAATATCCTGTGGAATGATATTGATGTTGCCGATTGATTCGTCATAGTCTGTTTTCATAGTTGCATTAAAAGATTTATCCTTTGCTCTTAGCCCATGATATGCTAACCGCAGATATTCATCAGTTAATGCATTGATATCGGCTGGTTCATTTATACCACTGCCCCGGCGGCTGTGCTGCAACATTCCTTTTACAATATCGCCAGCCCGTTTGCCATGATGAGTTATTTTTTCCAGGTTTTGTTTTAAATCGCTGGCAATTGCTGCGGCATCTTCCAAATTTCCTTTAGCAATTTCCTCATTCATTTCATCAACCAACTCTGTACTTACTTCAGAAAAATTATTGACGAAATTTAAAGGGTTTTGAATTTCATGGGCAATGCCAGCAGTCAACTCCCCAAGGCTGGCCATTTTTTCAGATTGGATGAGTTGTGATTGGGTGGCTTTTAAATCGCTTAATGCCTTTTCAAGATTATTTTTTTGCTTATCAATCTCTGTATTTTGCTCGTGAAGCAGGTGGTTTGCTTTTTTCTCTTTTTGCCTGCTCCGGTAAATAAGTCCTGCTACTACAAGAACAGAGAGCAGGGCTGCAAACGCAGAAAATATAACCCAACGCTGCTGGTTGGTTTTTTTCTGAAATTCGATTTCCTTTTTTTCCTGCTCCGCTTTTATTACAATCTCCCTTTTCGAGTATTCATAATCGGCAGAAAGTATGGCAGCTCTCTGTTCGGTTTGCTGATTATTGATGCTGTCTGTATATAGTTTATATAGCTTATGATAATACAATGCCTGCATGCCCGAACCTTTTATTTCAAAAATTTTACTTAGTATCAGGTTTCCGTCCCTTAATAATTCAGTGTACCCTATTTGTTTTGCACTATTGATACCTTTCCGGGTATATTCCAGCGCCTTATCAGTCTGTTTTAAAGCCAGGTACACATCACCCAGACCTAATAAACTCCTGCTCAGGTATTCCTGGCTGCCAATTTCTTCAGCCAATTGTTTCGATGTCTGGTAAGCCGTAATAGCCTCTTCATACTTCCCCTGTTTCAAATAAATAGCAGCAATAAGATTTGAAAGGAATGCCTTGGTCTCTGTGTTACCGGTCTTTTGCGTAAGTTTCAATGACTTTAAAAGACTCTCCTTTGCTTCATCATATTTACCCTGCCGGAAATAAACCTCACCAATATTTGCATAAGCACTTTCGACGCCTGATGTATAATTTATTTTTAAAGAAAGCTCCAGTGATTTTAAATAATATTTCAGCGCATCGTCATATTTCCCCTGCACAAAATAGATAGCGCCGATACCATTTACTGTAGAAGATGTTCCCAGTGAATCGGTAAATTGCTCCCTTATTTTAAGAGCTTTATAGTAACTCTCCAACGCTTCGGGGTATTTACCAATATTGCTGTACACGATGCCTGTATTATGATAAATTCTGCCGGCGCCTTTTATATAGTCAGACTCCAGTGCCAATGTCAAAGCTTCTGCAAATTGTGCCAATGCCCGGTTGTACTCACCTTTTACGTTGTATGCCAGACCGGTGTTTTTCATAGCATCAACCTTTCCTTTCTGGTAATTTATTTTATTACACAGTTCAATAATCCGCTGACCTAATACAATGGTTGTGTCGGGGTTAATATTACTTTTTCTTAATGCAAAATCATTGAGGGTATTAATGTAGTTAGTATCGCTTTCGAAGTTTTTTTCAGTTGCATATTTTTCGAGTACTGAGCGAAGACTGTCTGCCTGATTTTGCTGCCCACTAACAATAATGAAACTGAAAATAGTAATGGAAAAAACAAATATCCTTATGAGAGGTAATGGTTTCATTTTCAGCTCATTTTGTTTATACTGATTACAGTGCACTAAGGTAAATAATGAATTCTGAACCTACCCCTTCTTTCGTTTCTACTTTTAACTCACCGCCATGTGCTTTTACTATATCATAACTCAATGATAAACCCAAACCTGTTCCCTGACCGGTAGGCTTGGTAGTAAAGAAGGGTTGAAAAATTTTGTCGAGATTTTTTTGAGGAATGCCGTTGCCGTTATCTTTTACAGAAATCACAACCTCGGCCCCCCTGCCCCCCGAAGGGGAGTTCTTCAGCGTCTTTACAGTTACAGTAGGTTCATAACTTTCAAGACCCTGGTTTTTCTTTTCATTCACAACGTAGAAAGCGTTTGTAATCAGGTTGAGAATCACCCTTCCAATATCCTGCGGAATGATATTGATGTTGCCAATTGAATCATCAAAATCAGTTTTCATCGAAGCATTAAAGGATTTGTCTTTAGCCCGAAGGCCATGATAGGCTAATCGTAAATATTCATCTGCCAAGGCATTAATATCAGTTGGCTCTTTTTTACCACTGCCACTACTGGAGTGTTGCAACATTCCTTTTACAATATCACCGGCCCGTTTGCCATGATGATTTATTTTTTCGAGATTTTGCTTAAGGTCATTGGCTATTTCTTTTGCATCTGCCAGGTTGCCTTTATCTATTTCTTCATTCATTTCATCTACCAGCTCGGTACTTACCTCACTAAAGTTGTTTACAAAGTTCAACGGGTTCTGAATTTCATGAGCAATGCCGGCGGTAAGCTCTCCAAGGCTTGCCATTTTTTCTGCCTGGATGAGTTGCTTTTGTGTAGCCTGCAACTCTGTTAATGCTTCTTCTGTTCTTTTCTTTTCTGCCACTAACTTCTCCAAATCATGTTGTGCTTGAGCTGCTAATTGTTCTGCTTGTTTTAAATCATTGAAACGGGTGTAGGTTAAATCAAATACTTTTCCAAAACGATTAAGTATGTCGAGTTGTTCAACTGTTTGCTGAAAGGGACCAGATGCTTCAATTAATCCAAAAGTATTGAACGACCCGGACACAACAGTATGTTCTGAAGTTCTGATTCCAACTTTAACTGTATCAGGAAGGAGTGAAAGCTCAGTTTCATTAAGTAATAGTTCATCAATTTTTTTCTTTTCGTTTCCCTTAAGTTCATAGACCCAGTTTGATACTTTTTCATTCCAGCCTTTTATTATCGCATCATAGTAAGGATGTTGAAGCCTTTTGATAAAATAACTTGTAGTATTTTTTTTATCTTCTGTATTGGCCATCCATATTCTTGCGTCAAAAGTTTCGGGATTAAAAATCCAAATAATGCATCGTGCAAGTACTAAGTCCAGGTTTTTTAATTCTTCAAATAAGGTAGCTACCAATACCGATAGCTCATCAGAATTTTGCATGGCCATAGCCCTGGCTCTTACTCGTTCCAATGATAGCTCTATCTGTGCTTCTCTTGCCTGTGCTTCTGCTTTTTGAAGATCGAGATAGCGGCGGTAGGTTTGACCAAATACTTTTGCAAACCGTTTAAAAATAGAAGCAGCTTCTTCAGCAATGGATTCGGATGTAAATGCAAAAATGCTTCCTTCAGCAAAATAGAAATCGGTATGAAACTCTTTGGCTGGAAGTGCATCCATATCAAATTGTGTTGGATAATATTTCGTGTTATTGATTGCCTGGTAATACGATTTTAAATCATCTCCCATCATCGTATAATTAAAAACAGGCTCTTTGCTTTTCCAAGCATGGTAAATACCTTGAAGCAATGGATGCATGGTTAAATCCAGTTGCCCGATGATTAAGTTTGCTTTACTGGAGGGATTTGATTTTGCCGTCCATACTTCTGCCTCCATCGTTTCTTCGCTGTTGATTAATATACCACACCGGTTTGTATGCACTCCTAATTTCACCAACTCATCAAATAATGTAGCAACCGTTTCGCCAACGTCCTCGCTATTATGCATGGCCATAGTTCTGCTTCTCACTCTTTCTAATGCGGTTTCAACCTGTGCTTCTGCTCTTTGCAGATCGAGATAACGCCTGTAGGTTTGACCAAATACTTTTGCAAACCGTTTGAAAATGGAAGCGGCTTCATCAGAAACAGATTCTGGTGTAAAAGCAAAAATGCTTCCTTCAGCAAAATAGAAATCGGAATGAAATTCCTTTGATGGAAGTGCATCTAGATCAAATTGTGTTGGATAATATTTCGTGTTATTGATTGCCTGGTAATACGATTTTAAATCATCTCCCATCATCGTATAATTAAAAACAGGCTCTTTGCTTTTCCAGGCATGGTAAATACCTTGAAGCATTGGATGCATGGTTAGGTCCAGTTGCCCGAT